>JARYLT010000044.1 GCA_029907515.1 Spirochaetota bacterium
ATGCTGAAGAGAAATACAGGTAGTAGTTTCAAAATGCATAATTTCCTCCCAAAGATTTTATGTGTTTTGGAATTATTTTAATGGTTTGCCCATTTAAAATAATAATTTATTTTTTTTGTCAATCATAAGTTTTAATTTATAACATTGTACTCATTTTTTATATTCTTCGCAATATCGTGATTGACATATAATTTTACAGTATTCTATTATTACTCATATACAATTTTATTGTAATAATACAATTAATCGTTTTTGTTTTAACGCCAATCAGTACATCAAAAAAATTAACGTTTTAAGGAGATACTATATGCAGGAAATCACTGGAACAAGTAACAAAGTCATTGAAGTTGATTTAACCACACAATCCCACCGTGAGATTCCTATCTCTGAAAAAGACCTGGAACTCTATTTAGGTGGTAAGGGATTGGGCTTAAAACTTTTCTATGACAGAGTGCCGGCTGGGATTGATCCTTTATCAGAAGAAAATGAATTTATTGTTATGACCGGTGTGTATTTAGGTACCGGAGCACCCTGTGCAGGACGTTTTGCAGCAGTTACCAAATCACCATTGACAGGGCTTATGGGAACCGGCTCCTGTGGTGGGCCATTTGGTATGGCACTCAAAACTTCCGGTTGGGATGGGCTCATTATAAAGGGCAAAGCCAAATCACCGGTGTATTTAGTTATCAGTTCAAAGGGAGTTGAATTCAAGGACGCTAAGAAATTCTGGGGCAAAGACACACAGACTGTTCAAAAAGCCCTTGAAAAAGAAGGCAGTGGTGCACTGGTTATTGGACAGGCAGGTGAAAATAAGGTACTGTATGCCAATATCTGTTCCGGTCACAGATTTTTAGGACGCTGTGGTATGGGTGCAGTGCTGGGTTCAAAAAATGTTAAAGCGATAGTTGCTAAGGGAAATGAATTCAAGATTGTACCAAAAAATCCCAGAAAGTTTGATAAAGCTCGTAAAAAAACCCTCAAATTTATCAATCGCAATCCCATTACATCCGTGTCATACCGACAGTTTGGTACCAATGCAAATGTTAACCTGAATAATGCAGGAGGGTTATTGCCGGTTCGCAATTTCACCGGTGGATCACACGGCGAAGCACACAAAATTTCCGGAGAAGAAATGGCTGAACGCTTTGATACCAAATTTTCAACCTGCAAGCCCTGTGCTATTTTATGTGGTCACAAAGGCAACATAAATGGTGAAATACGTCAAGTTCCTGAATATGAAACTATTGGGACGTTTGGTTCCAATTTAGAAATCTTTGATCCAGTCGCTGTCAGTGAATTTAACGAATTATGCACAAAATATGGCCTTGATACAATATCAACTGCTGTAACTATAGCATGGGCAATGGAAGCTACCGAAAAAGGACTAATTAAAACAGACCTCAAATTTGGATCACCTGATAATGTAGCAAAAACCATTACTGATATTGCATATAGAAGAGGATTTGGTAATGATTTAGCCAATGGTACCCGGAAACTATCGCAAAAATATGGTGGTGCTGATTTTGCAATAGATGTTAAAGGCCTTGAAATGGCAGCCTATGATCCCCGTGGTGCGTGGGGGCAGGCATTAAGCTATGCTGTTGCTAACCGTGGTGCGTGCCATCTTTCTACTGCAAGCTTTGCTGTTGAAGTATATCTGAATATGCATGATCCTTTCTCCCTTAAAGGTAAAGGTTCCATGATTGCATTTTTGGAAGACGTTACCTGTGCAATTAATTCCATGCATGTATGCCAGTTTACTGCATTTGCAGTTGAACTGGAACCCTTTGTGGTAAAATACACTCCAACGTTTCTCCTTAACCCAATGGTAACCTATCTTAACCCAATTGCAACAAAATTCATGGATGTAAGCCTGTGGCCAGAAATGTGGTCCGGGATTACCGGCAAACGAATGGGTATGTTCAAGTGGATTAAAGCAGGAAGAAGGATACATGTTCTTGAGCGATACATGAATACGCGCGAAGGCATTTCACGGAAAGATGATACTCTTCCACAGCGATTCTTAACCGAAGGCAGGCACTGTGATCCACAGCAGCGTACAGTACCACTGGAAGAACTGGTAGATAGTTACTATAAAGCACGTGGCTTTGATGAGAATGGCATTCCTAAAGACAGAACATTAAAACGATTAAAAATTGAAAAAAAATAATGAGGTGACACCATGATTCCATACAATTTTACATTTTTAAGTCATCCAAAAATCTGTTCAGGGCTTAAAGCGCTGGAACATATCCCATTTGAATTAGAATCACTGAATGCCCGCAAGCCCCTTGTAATAACATCAGCCCGATGGGCAAAAAAAGGTTTAGCTAAGACATTAACAAAAGCTTTATACGATAGTAACATAACAATAGGTGCTCTTTTTACCAATGCACCTAACTATCCCAGTGTTACTATAATCAATGAGTTATCGAAACTGTACAGAGATCGGGGTTGTGATTCAATCATAGCTCTTGGGTCAGGTGGAATAGCACATATTGCAAAAGCAGTCAATATGGTTGTTTCACTTAAAACTGATATTTTGCAATGTACTGACCTTACTATTTCGTCACCACTGAAACCATTGATTTGCGTACCCACCGCAGATTGTGAGGGCGGCGAAATGGCTTCTGTTGCATATTATGAGCGTTTTGAAAAACAATCGGACTTTCTCTATCCCGATGTTATTGTGATTGACTCGCGCATCACACGCCATGCAACTGCACAGGAAATAGCTAACTGTGCACTCACATCACTGACACATGCAATTGAGGCGTGTGGCATTGTTGCACCCAATCCTATCAATGATGCATATGCACATACAGCACTTTCATTTATTTATCAATACCTTCCAAAAACAATTAAAAAGCCATGTTACAAAGATGGCAGTGTAGCCATAGTTAATGCGGCAGCCTGTGCTGACACTGCATTTTCAAATGCACCACAGGGAATAGTTCATACATTAGCGCAGGCGATAGCTCTTGATACCAATCTTCAGTCTGGCATTGTGATGGGAATTCTGCTCAGATACAGTTTAGCTGCCAAACTGCATGCTAAAGGTGGTATACGCCCTGAACTATTGTTAGCTCTTGCAGGCATTGATACATATGCAAAGACTCCCGAAAAGGACCGCCAGAAAGCCGCCTATGATTATCTCATAAAGTGTATTGATGCAACAGGTAACTATGTACCAACAACATTGAAGGGATTACATATTCCCCATTACAAACTAAAAGAATATGCCAGATTAGCTGCTGCAAAGAACAAACAGCACAAGGAAAATGAATATTTGGCACTGCTAGAAAAATCCTTTGAAGGCAAATAAATTTTTAAAAAGGAGTTACATCATGAACGCATTACAATATCCTGAAATTAAGCCAAAGAAAAAATTCATTAAACGAATATATATTGCTGTTATGCTGTGGGTGGTTGGCCGAGCCATTCAGGCTGCAGCAAAAGTTGACAGGGAAGTAAAAGAAGAATTTGCAAAACTAAAAGATAATTTTTTATTGAAGATGTGGATATGGCCAAATGGACCTGCAATGTATGTTGGCAAAACTAAAGATGGCAAGGTAAAATACCTGGGCTGGAAAGATAAAGGCTACAAACCCACATTAACCATGACCATTAAAAGTGTTGAGGCTGCAATGCTTCTTTTTACATTCCAGGAAGGAACTGCTATCTCAACTGCTCGTAACAGGCTGGTTGTAGATGGGGATTTGCCTGATGCCTGTGCACTGGTGAGGATTCTGAATATAGTAGAAGTTTATTTACTGCCAAAAATTATTGCAAAGCTGGCAGTTAAACGATACCCCAAATGGTCACAGATGAATCCTTTAAGAAAACATTTTGGCAGAATACTTATCTATGTTCGTGCATTTACATTCTAAATAAATGAAACGAGGTGCAATCATGCAATTACCAGCATATTATGAATTTTGTAACAGCGTTAAAACAATAGTTGGTCACAAGGCCCTGGAGCAAATACCCCAGAGCTTGAAAGCAATCAATGCGCAAAGACCAATGATTATTACTGATAAAGGTGTTGAGCAGGCCGGACTTATAAAAATTGTCCAGGCAGCAATGCAAAAATCAAAGCTAAAAGCCGCTGCACTCTTTGACAGTGTTCCGGCAGATTCAGATGTAAAAGTAGTCAATGAAGTGGCAAAAATTTACAGGGCAAAAAAATGTGATTCAATTATTGCCGTAGGTGGTGGCTCTGTTCTGGATACTGCTAAAGGGGCAAATATTCTTGTATCCGAAAATGCAACTGATTTAATGCAATTTGTAGGTTATGGCAATGTTAAACGCAAACTCCGCCCATTTGTAGCAATCCCAACTACAGCAGGCACAGGTTCCGAAGTGACTTCAGTTGCTGTCATTGCCAACCATGAAAAGAACATTAAAATGGCTTTTGGCTCTCTCTTCCTTTTACCTGACATTGCCATTATTGACTCTCGCATGACCAAAACGTTGCCACCAACAATAACAGCT
This sequence comes from Spirochaetota bacterium, assembly GCA_029907515.1. Taxonomy (GTDB): domain Bacteria; phylum Spirochaetota; class UBA4802; order UBA4802; family UB4802; genus UBA4802. Next base: position 4,495 of record JARYLT010000044.1, read on the forward strand.
TTCACTGGAATGGATGCCCTTACCCATGCAGTGGAAGCATACTTCTGCCTGGCAAAAAATCCATTAAGCGACACAACAGCGCTTGCAGCAATACAGCTTATTGCACAGAATTTAGTCAATGTGGTTAAAAAACCTTCTGATCTTGATGGCAGGTTAGCACTGGCACTGGCTTCAAACTTAGCTGGCATGGCATTTTCTAACTCAATGGTTGGCCTTGTACACAATATTGGGCATGCTATTGGTGGCGTGTGTGGTGTACCGCATGGTGTATGCATGAATATACTGCTGCCGTATGGATTGGAGTACAACATGCACAAACGTTCACAGTACATTGGCGAGTTACTCTATCCACTTGCCGGCGAGGAAGTATACAACAAAACACCTAAGAAAGAACGACCACTTAAAACTGTAGAATATATACGAAAGCTTATTCAGGATCTGCACGATGCCACCGATGGCAAACACCCACGCTTTCTGAAAGAGGTATATGACAGAACTGGCAAGCAGATGATACCCAAAGAAAAATTACCTGACATTGCCAGAACAGCAATGAGCGACCCGGCACAATTTTATAATCCCGAAGACCTTGATTATAATGATTACATCATGGTTTTAGAAGCAGCATGGGAAGGAATACCGCTTGACAGGAAAAAAATAAAAAAAGGATAATGTAAAAAACAGTGCCGTGAATTATTCATGGCACTGTTATAAGTACTTTATGAGGATTATGTATGAAGGTTGAACTCCATTCATATAATTCAAAAATTAAAAATTTTACATTGCAATTTATCCTCCGCACTGAAGGAATAAGCTACTTCATTATAGTTCCTATACTATTACTTTTTTTATCAATAAATATTACTTTTACATACAATCAACTTATATTCTTTATTATATGCATTGCTTTTGCATTTCCAATTTCATTCATTACTACTCAAATAAACAATGTTATTGTGACAAAGCCAGTACAGAAGTATTTTAATGCAGTAGTAAAAAATGAAGACATATCAGAAGAATCATATGAATTGGCATTTAAAAGATTTCTATCACTACCCTATTTGCATAGTATTGGCGCTTTTTTCAGATGGGTTTTTGGGTTATCGATGTTTACCGTTCCCATAACACTGTCACAACAATTCTCAGCTACACAGGTCTTTATAAGCTGGATGAGTATATTAATATGTGCTCCGTCAGGAACTGTATTGTATTTCCTCCTTACTGAAATATTTATCCAGGAAATTTATAATACGGGTATATTTCCAAAAATCCCGGAAAATTTTACATTCAAAAACACAATGGGTATTACAAAAAAACTAATGATATCAATTACCATTATTGTTCTTACTCCATTCTTTATAATGATATCATTTATGGCTACCATAATCAATCAGGGCACGTTAAATATCTACTCTTATTGGTGGAAGTTTTTTATTTTTGGAAGCATAGGATTACTATTTTCTTTATTTCTTGCAAAATTGTTAGCAAAAACACTTATTATGAAGACCAACATTATTAAAGAATTTCTGATTGCTGTTGGTAAAGGACAGTTAGCTGCATATACAAAAAAGATAGCCGTTTCTGATGAACTGGCGGAAATTAATATAGCCGTTTATAATATGAAAGAAAATCTTAGACGAATGGTTGAGCTTATTCGCTCAAGTTCTTTAGAACTTAAAGCAACAAGCAATAATATGAAAGTTTCTTCAACAAAGTTTTCAGAAGCATCGCGCGACCTCACTGCTATTATTGAAGAAACAAGCTCGGCATATGAAGAGATGTCATCATCATTTGAAATGATAGTAAATACTATTAAATTACAACTTGAACAGGCAAATACGGTAAATACCGAAATAACCGTTATTAATTCTTCTGGGGCAAACTTAACACATCAGGTAAATGAATTAACTGGAACTTTTAATGAAGCCATCAATGGAGTGGAAAAAGGTAAGGAAACAATACACAGATCAGTAAGCGCTATAACTGACATTTCTCAATACCTGGAAACAGTTGAATCAACAATATCAACAATTAATGAAGTGGCAGATCAGATAAACCTTCTGGCACTCAACGCAGCTATTGAAGCCGCACGTGCTGGGGAACATGGAAGGGGGTTTGCTGTTGTTGCAGATGAAGTGAATAAATTGGCTGATCAGACAGCATCTTTAGTCAAGAGTATTCAATCAACCATAGAACAGTACTCCAGTAAAATTAAAAATGAAATAAAATTTATTAATGAGACAGCTGCATTATTTGAATCAGTTCGTGATAAAATGCTTGCAACGCAAAATGTATTGAATATAACCCATCAATTCACAAAAGAATTAACCACACAAAATGAAAGCATTATGGGGAAAATTGAAAAGTTAGTACAGCTTTCCAATGAGATATACAATACTTCCAATGAGCAGCAAATAACAATTGATGAACTGACCAAAGCAATTAATTCTATTAATGAAGTAGCCACCCATACTGCAGAAGAATCTTTTACTATACAATCCTTATCAGAAAAACTTGAAGATAACGCCAGACGACTACTGGAAAATATAGAATATTTTAAAATTTCCTACGAATAAATAATTATCTGCAGACAGTACATTGCCTTTTAAGGTGGGACTACCTGCTACTTTACATTTTATTCAAAAATCATCTTTGAGCAATATATACTAAAAAATTTCCAAAATCCAGCAATTTTCATTGACGATTTGATATTATTTTAGTATTTTATATAATACTTAATATTATAATAATAACAAATACTATAACTATGAACACAAAATCAAACATTATTGAAGCTATTAATGTACGGTATAGCAATTTAGCCCATTCCAGCTGTTGCCTTTCTTGTGGTGGAGCTATTAATCATGCTCATCCTCAACCAGGTGAAATATGCGTTGATTTAGGCAGTGGACGTGGCACTGACGTGCTGCGTATGGCTGATGAAGTTGGGAACAATGGTTATGTTTACGGGATTGATATATCCACTGGCATGATAGCTAAATCCAGGGAACTATCGGACAAATTTGGATATACCAATGTTGCATTTATACAATCAGACCTTGAAACACTCCCACTTCCTGAAAACAGCTGTGATGTTATCATTTCTAACTGCACCATAAACCATGTAAACAACAAACAAAAGGTATTCAATGAAATATACCGCATCTTAAAACCAGGTGGAAGATGCATTATAAGTGATATTTACTCTATTGGGCAGGTACCTTTAGAATATAAAAATGATCCTGATGCAGTTGCTGAGTGCTGGGCAGGTTCAATTCCTAAAGACGAGTACTTAGCAATCATTGCACAGGCAGGATTCCCTGAGATTGTAATACTGGAAGAAAGTGAGCCTTACCCCAAAGGGGCAATTTATGTAGCAAGTTTTACCTATAAAATAGTAAAACCACAATAAATGGTATCACATAATTAAAGAGGTGTTAAATGAAATCACTTGTTGCACCAAAAGACAACAGTACTAACGTTGCACAGTGCTGCGCAAAAATTTCTACCATTGTTGCAGGCTGCCACGACTAAATCAAACACCACCTGTACGTTTAACCGTGCAGGTGGTAAAAACTTTTGCAGGTTATATCCAATGAAATTATCTCAGTACACTATTATTCGTAAATTACATGATTCCAGCAATTACTTTATCATGAATCCCCTGAGCATGCAGGCTGACATCATTTCACAGCAGGAGATGGAAGCAATTGCTAACGGCACCTATGACACAAGCATATTGAAACAGAAGGGGTATGTGCTTGATGAACAGAAAGAGAAGATGTTATACCGCAAAGCGTATTTAGATTTTCTTGATACGCGCGATAACTCTGAGGTGCAAATATTCTTTGTTCCATGGTATGCTTGCAATTTTGCCTGCTCATACTGTTATCAATCAGGGTATGACAACAAAGGTACAGTAACACCCGAAGTCATTGATGCATTTTTTTTATATATAAACACACACATCACAAAACCAAAGTACATTACCCTCTTTGGCGGCGAGCCACTGCTTGATTCACCCCATGCACGGAAAATAATTTCTTATTTTATTGAAAAAGCAAATCAGTATTCATTACATTTGGCGATAGTTACTAACGGATACACGCTGAGTTCATATATTGACATTTTAAAAAAAGCTACTATACGTGAAATCCAGGTAACACTTGATGGTACAGAAGATGTTCACAATACGCGAAGATTTACAAAAACCAAAACACCAACATTTGATGCGATAGTTACGGGTATAGATACTGCACTTAAACATAACATACCCATAAACTTGCGTGTTGTCGTTGATGCCCAAAATATTAATGACCTTCCAAACTTAGCACAGTTTGCCATTGATAAAGGATGGACCAACAATCCATTGTTTAAAACTCAGATAGGACGTAACTATGAACTTCACTATTGCCAGGCTGATAATGCAAAACTTTATGACAGAGCATCATTGTATGAAAAAATATATGAACTCATTATACAGCATCCATACATTCTGCAATTCCATAAGCCTGCATTCTCAATAAGCAAATTTTTATTTGAACAGGGTGCTATGCCAAATCCTTTATTTGATGCATGCCCTGGATGCAAGACTGAGTGGGCATTTGATTATACAGGGAAAATATATCCATGCACTGCAATGGTAGGCAAAAATGGCGAAGAAGTTGGTACGTATTACCCCACGGTGTCATTGAACACTACTGTCATTGAAGAATGGGAAAAGCGTGACGTTACATCCATACCACAATGTCAACAATGTTCTTTGAGTTTGCTGTGTGGTGGCGGTTGTGCAGCCGTTGCAAAAAATAAGCACGGCAATATACTGCAATCTGATTGTAGGCCAGTTGATACATTGCTTTCAATGGGTATATCATTATATTTTGAAAAAGAAATAGGGAATTACCATACAAAATCATGTAATAACCAAAAAAGTATATAACCAGACTGCCGAAAGCGGCAAGGTATATCAATACTGAAGGAGTATATTATGAGTGACAAAATCAAGTATATTGATGCATCTCAATTTGAAAAAGAAGTATTACAGGGTGGTAACCTTATTGTTGACTTTTATTCCACTGAATGTCCACCCTGTGAAGCGCTGGCTGCAAAATTTGAACCATTGAGCGATATCTTTGGTGATGATATTACATTTATAAAAATATTCAGGCAGGAAAATCGCGCTTTAGCCCAATCATTAGGTGTAACATCATCGCCCACTGTGTTGTTTTATCAAAATGGCAGGGAGATAGGCACTCGCTTATCAGGCAGCATAAAACGCTCTGAGCTTCTTGATACTATTAAACTTTTATTACCACAGGAGCGTTTTTCACAGTTACTATCGACCATACAACCTATAACAACATACACTGATATCCTTATCTTAGGTGCAGGCCCTGCTGGATTAACTGCTGGCATTTATGCTGCACAGGCAAAACTTAACACAATTATTGTTGACACACAGCTTCCAGGCGGTCAGGTCCAGACAACACATATGGTTTCAAACTACCCTGGTTTTGCAAAACCAGTTGAAGGATTTATGCTTATGCACTATATGAGTGAACAGGCAAAAGAAGCAGGTTGCCAGTTCCGTGCCGCTGTTGATGTTACAGACATAGATTTAAGAAAGAAATATATTATCGTAGATGGTATAGAGACTATTCATGCTAAAAAGATTATTGTAGCTTCAGGATGTTCATACAGAGAACTCAATGTTCCAGGCGAATATGAATATAAAGGGAAAGGCATATCATACTGTGCAACCTGTGATGCTAAATATTACCAGGACAAGCATGTGGTAGTGATAGGTGGCGGTAATTCCGCTATTGAGGAATCACTGTTCATTGCAAAATTTGCACGTCATATAACTATCGTTCATCAGTTTGACAAACTGCAGGCAAACAGGGAAGCACAGGAAAAAGCATTTGCCAGCGAAAAGATTTCTTTTATGTTTTTTCATGAACCACGTGCATTCATTAAAAATGATGATGGCAGCATGACAGTGGAGGTTGAAAACCTTAAAACTGGGAATAGATCATTCATTGCATGTGATGGTGTATTCATATTTGCAGGCATGAAGCCAAATATGGTTAATGAAGATTTGCAAAATAACAATGGATATATTATTACTGATGAATTCATGCACACCTCATTGCCTGACGTTTTTGCAGCAGGTGATATACGGTATAAACCATACAGGCAAATAACAACAGCAGTATCTGACGGTACTATTGCTGCTATTACCGCTGTCAGAGAACTGGAAGAAGCAGCTGTTGGGGTATAATGATTATTTGACAGGCTTTGCCACCTGATAAAGCCTGTCCTCAAAAACTTTTAAATCAAATTTTTCTTTTTCAAAATCATCCGGAAATAAATAGAGAATTAATATCCATTCACCTTTAACTATATCAACAGTAGCAGGCATGGCATATACTTTTATATAATCATCTGTTGCGGTAATCTTAACTCTTACTCGTTCACCTTTAATGATTTTAATATCATTACGCACCGCATCCCGCAATAGAATATATTCACCTTCATACTTTTTTAAGCTTAATTTTTCTTCTTTTGTTATGTAACTGGAACACTGCGTAAGTACTGCAATAGTAAAAAAGAATAAAACAATACCGTTTGTGTTAACAATACCTGGTAAGTATTTATGTATGTGTTTCATTACTTGCTCCTTAACAAATAGAATTTATATCAACAGTAATACTTATTACCTCTTCAATGATCCCGTGTTAAACGCAACAATCAGGATGTCCATTACACATTGCTCCCATTGCAAGTCCCAGCAAAGTTAGGACGAAGCAATTTAATCCATGTCATCCTGAGGAGTCCCGACTTTGTCGGGACAACGCGGGATTGCCAATTCTAATTGAGATTCTTCCCCCGATTATATCGGTGTCAGAATGACATCCCCCACATTGTCATTGGAAGTCCCGGCGATGTCGTCTCGATATGATTGTTTGTGCAATCACTCGACGACCATGTCTTGAAACATCCTTAGCTTTGCTCGGAAACTCGACAACCTTATTGTAAATATATGAAAAACTGCCACTCACCTTGTACGTCAACTATGCTTGCATCAATTAAAATTGTCAACCATGTATATGCATTTTACTCATTATTTACCAATGTATAATTGTAAACAATAAATTCAATCAGCAATAATTCCTGAAAATATTTTTTAGTGTAAATGTATGAAATGTATTACCGCTGCTACAGGTAGCATCTGCTGTACTAAAGCATTTCTTACAAGAAAAGTTACAATATGTACTTCAATTAAACATAAATTTCCCATTGGCAGGAAAGAAAATGTATAATTCATTTGTGATACTGCTGAAAGAAACGCACAGGCAATCTACCTGTAACGAAAAAAGATATTGCATCAATGAATAGTAGTTTTAGGATATACACATATTATTTTATGTGAGGTATGGTATGTATATTGATTCACATGCGCACTTTGACCTGTGTGCTGATGACCACAACACTACAGCAGATGCTATAGTTTCACTCATGGATGAAAATCAGGTAACCTCTGCAGTGCATGTTGTCATTGATTATGAAGGGCTAAAGTGGGGTGTTGATTTTGTCAGCAGGCATAAAAATATTTACCTTGCGTTAGGGATTCATCCATCATCACTTGCTGATAGTTCAACATTAAACCAATTTACAGTAACTATCGAACAGTATATAAAGACAATTCCTGAAAAGATTTTTGGTATTGGTGAAACAGGCCTTGACTATTACCGTATGCGCCAGCCAAAAGCCATGCAACAGGAATCTTTCTATACTCAGATACAGTTAGCTAAAAAATATAACCTGCCTGTTATTGTCCACTCGCGCGATGCAATGGAGGATACTTATACAATATTGAAAAAACATGCCCCACTCAAAGGTATTATTCACTGCTTTTCCGGTGGTTCTTCCGACGCAAGGAAATTTATTGACTTGGGGTGTTGCATTTCTTTTGCAGGAAATGTAACATACAAAACTGCAACCAATCTTCAGGATGCCGCACACTATGTCCCACTTGACAGAATGCTACTGGAAACCGATGCACCCTTTTTAACTCCTGCGCCCCATCGAGGCAGGCCAAATCATCCGGGACTGGTTACACATACATATCATTTTATTGCTTCATTGAAAAAAGTGGCATTATCAAATTGTATTGACAATATTGCACAAAACTTTTCCAATTTGCTCAACACACAATAATTGACCTTGTAATGAGTACAGAAGTTTTTACATCAGATTTTTTAGTAATAGGCAGTGGCATTGCAGGATTAACATTTGCAATAAAAGCCTCTGACCTGGGCACTGTTCATGTTGTTACCAAAAAAAAGGACTTTGACTCAAATACAAACTATGCACAGGGTGGTATTGCTTCAGTTTTTGATCCGCATGATTCAATTGAATCTCATATTAAAGACACATTAACTGCGGGGGCAGGGCTTTGCAATGAAACAGCAGTACGGATTCTAGCTGAAAGCGGCCCAGAGCGTGTTCAGGAACTCATAAACTGGGGCGCGCATTTCAGTACCAGGAAAAACCCCAATGGATCAGTATCTCTTGATTTGGGCAGGGAGGGAGGACATTCATATAACAGGATTGTCCATGCAAAAGACCTTACCGGCCAGGAAGTTGAACGGGCATTGCTTGATGAAATTGCTCGCAGAAAAAATATACGGGTGTTTGAAAACCATACCGCAGTAGACCTGCTTACCCAGCATCAGCTAAAATTAACAGGTAAACACATAAATTCTTATAACAATATCCGGTGCTATGGTGCATACATACTTGATAACACAACCGGGGTAGTTCACCTTTTTACTTCTCCTTACACATTGCTTGCTACTGGTGGCATTGGTCAGGTGTACCTTCATACCACCAATCCAGCCATTGCTACGGGTGATGGCATTGCAATGGCATACCGTGCAGGTGCACTCATAGCCGACATGGAATTTATTCAATTTCATCCAACATCTTTATATGAGCCAGGGCACAAAGAACGGGCATTCCTTATCAGTGAGGCAGTTCGTGGTGAGGAAGCTATCCTGCTTAATAGCCGTGGCGAACGTTTTATGGAAAAGGTTCACCCTTTAAAAGAACTGGCCCCACGGGATATCGTTGCCAGAGCCATAGACATGGAATTAAAGCGCCTTGGGGATCAATGCGTATATCTTGATATATCTTTTAAAGACAGGGATTTTCTTGAATCCCGTTTCCCAACTATTTATCATTACTGCCTGGGAGCAGGTATTGATATAAGCAAAGAACCCATTCCGGTGGTTCCGGCTGCACACTATCTGTGCGGAGGAATTGTATCCGATTTAAACGGAAGAACATCTATTAGCAATCTGTATGTGTCAGGTGAATCCGCATGCACCGGCGTCCACGGTGCCAACAGGCTTGCCAGCAATTCTCTTCTTGAGGGTATTGTATTCTCCCACAGGGCATTCTGCCATATAAAAGAAATCTTTGCACCTGACAATAAAGATGCTTTACCCCCGTTTCCACAATGGGACAAAAAGGGAACATTTGATTTAGAGGAATGGATTTTGATTCAGCATAACATTGAAGATGTAAAACGTGTTATGTGGGATTATGTTGGTATTGTACGCTCAAACCGCAGGTTGGAAAGGGCTGCACGACGTATAACCCTGCTTGAGGAAGAAATACTGGATTACTACAGAAGAAGCACCATAACTTCACGATTGGTCGAATTGCACAATCTGATAACTACTGCAAAACTGATAGTCCAGAGTGCAATGCTTCGCAAAGAAAGCCGGGGACTTCACTACAATACCAATTATCCCCAGCAGGATGAATCATTAAACGGAAGTTATATTATATCATCACAGCAACAACCATTGTTTATGAAAATTTCTGAGATTTCTTTTACATAACATCGTGTAGTTATCAACGCAGGGGCTTTTTGCGATGCTCCACTATATTATTAATTATCTTATTTTTGGAGAATTTCACAATGGCAAAGCGACTTATTCTTCATGGTGTTGTGCAGGGTGTGTTTTGCCGTTACTATTGCAGTGAAACCGCCAAGCGTTTTGGACTTCACGGCAGTGCAACCAACCTGTACGACGGTACAGTTGAAGTCCTCCTGGATACAAACGATGATACATTGGTTGATTCATTTATTGATGCTCTTAAAACAAATCCCTACGGCATTCGCTTCTACGGATCAATCAGCAGAGTGGATATTTCTGATTACCAGGGAACCATTCGCGGTGACTATCGCTTCTAATTATCCTTAATTTTTTTGGGCGCGGCACCTTCATATTCCGGGTATACACTGTTTCAAAATGATCTGAAATTTGTGCAAAGTTCATCTCAAGGATTGTATTGAGGGGAGTATTTTTAATTCTATTATAATAGTGCGATAGCTCATCTTTAAACTGGTTATTAAAGTGTTCTTTTGAATAGCCATGGGAAAATTTATACCTGCCCATTCTTCGTACATCACCGTTAAACTTTGGACTGATGTGATATAGTTCGTGAAATGCCACATTAAGTTTTTCATAAGCTGGAAGGTCAAAATACCGCGGTATATAAAAATACACAATATATAAAATCTCAAACCCGTTATTCATAATCTTTGGGAACGCATACCAGTGATCTTTAAACTTTTTTACCGGCACTCCATTCTCAAAGCGCATGGGTACAACCTTGGCAAAAATTCCACCACCAGTAACTTTTTTATTATAGGCACTGCATACAAGAACCTGATTCATGTCAATATATGAAAACAGTGGGGTAGCTTTAACTATATCATAAAGAAGAAAGGTCATAAAATCAGAAAGGTTGATAGAACTATCGCTTTTCATAATTATTGCTTTGATGCCAGTTCAATTAATTCTTTTGCATGCTTAACACTGAGGTCGGTAACAACCTCGCCTGCAAGCATGCGTGCCACTTCATTAACTTTTTCATCGGGCGATAGTTTCTCAACAAGAGTTGTAGTGCGGGCATTAACCGATTTTTTTTGCACCATATAATGGTTATCGGACATTGCTGCAATCTGAGGAAGATGCGTAATAACCAGCACCTGTCTTTGCTTTGCCAGTGCTTTTAATTTTTTGCCAACAACTTCAGCTGTTTTACCGCCAATTCCCGCATCAACTTCATCGAATACAAGCGAATCAACAATATCTGCATCAAGGATACATTTTTTAAGTGCAAGCATGATGCGCGACATCTCACCACCGCTTGCCACTTTTCGCAACTGCCGCAATTCCTCGCCCTCGTTAGCTGAAAGCAAAAACTCAACTCTGTCAAGGCCATGGGGGTATAATATATATTTTTTATTATTGGCTTCTATCTCACCATCAGGGCTTATTTCACGCTTTATTGATACTCTGAACACTGTTCCCTGCATCCCTAAGTCAGCTAATTCCCTGGTAACCATTTGCTCTAATTTTTTTGCTGCCTCTAAGCGCTTTTCTGAAAGCTGTAATGCTAACTCACGCGCTTGCTTTAAGGTTACGTCATATTCCTGTTGCAGTTTATCCAGTGCTTCTTCGGTTGTTGTAATAGTAGAAAGTTCACGCTTTGCATTCTGTGCATACGATAAAATATCCTGAATGGTATCACCATATTTTTTCTTCAAGCTTGATATCAGTGCTAGCCGTTCTTCAACCTGGTTAATGCGTTCGGGTGAAAAATCTATTGAACGTGCATAATCACGCAAGGTAGCATACGCATCTTCAAGCGAATAATATGCTTCGCGCACTGTTTCCAGCACCCCGGACAGATTTGGGTCAAAACCAGCCATGTGACCCAAACTCATTTCCATCTTCTTTAAACTCTGGACAACACCGCGATCACCCTGCATGAGTTCCTGGACTGTATTCAACTCATTAAAAAGTTTCTCTGCATTGCTTAAAACATTTGATTCATTTTTCAATATTTCTTCTTCATTTGGCTGCAGGTTTGCCTGTTCAATCTCACCAATTGCATGAGTTAAATAATCAATGCGGCGGGCCTTTTCCCTTTCATCTATCTGCAGGGACCCTATTTTTTCTTTTATTTCCTGTAATTGCTTATAAAGCTGTGACATGTTTTGTAAAAGCGGCTGCAACATGCCAAAATTATCCAATAGCTCCCTATGCTTTGCAACCTGCACAATATTCTGATGTTCATTCTGCCCATGTATATCCACTAAATAGTCAGCAATTTCTTTTAGTTTAGCAAGCGGTATCTGAACGGAATTTGCAAAGCACCTGCCTTTTCCATTGGAATAAATTTCGCGCCTGAGCATCAGCGTATCATCTTCATTATCAATGCCCGATAGCTCTAAAATCTGCTTAACCTGAGGTAAATTGCTTATATCAAAGACACCTTCAAGCACTGCCCTGTCATAGCCCGAACGAATCATATCAGTTGACATTTTTTCACCCAGCACTCCGGAGAGTGCATCAATGAGAATAGACTTGCCTGCACCTGTTTCGCCGGTGAGGATATTCAATCCTTTCCCAAAGGTTATTGACAGCTCATCAATAAGGATAAAATTTTTTATTTTAAGTTCTACCAACATATATTACTCTGCATTGTTTGATCCCCATCCTAATTTCTGGCGAAGCACATCAAAATACCGTCGTGATGGGTGATTAATAATATGTACTACATACTGAGAACGTGAAAAATGCACAATATCCGTTTCCTGCAAAGCAATAGCTTCCTGACCATCAACTGTCAATAATAAATTTTCTATAGTAGTAACAACCCGCGCCGACAATACCATTGAATCTGGTACCACCATGGGCCGTATGGCAAGCGTATGAGGGCATATTGGGTTAACTATAAATACCGATTCATCATCAGGAAGAACAATTGGGCCGCCCGCTGAAAGTGAATATGCTGTTGAACCGGTTGCCGTGGCAATAATAAGTCCATCACCCGAATAGCAGGTAACAAACTCATCGTTAAGTTCAAGCTGTATTCTAATTGGTCTTGAAAATGACCCTTTGGTAATAACCGCATCATTCAAATAATCTACTGCAGTGAACTGTTCGCCATTACGAATAATATTTGCTCTCATCATCTTTCTTTCTGAAAAAGTATAATTACCCTTTAAAATTTCATCAAAATAATCCAGCGCCTCCTGAGGCAAAAATTCATTTAAGAATCCCAACCTGCCACGATTAACACCAAGTATAGGAACATTTGATGCTGCAAATATACGTGCAGTACGGATAAAGGTTCCATCACCACCAATAGCTATGGCAATGTCAATATTGGTATACATATCATTCTTTGCAATTAAAGAGGCAAAATTTTTTTGTATAATTGGATAATTGGGTAGTAGCACCTGTACTCCTTTTGCATGTGCTTTTTTAATCAATGCGCTTATAATTTTAAGTGACCCCTCATCTTCAGGGTGCTGGTTTATTGCTATCTTTTGCATTGTTTTCCTGTAATGATTATAAAATACAAATTAAAAAATACATTTATACCAGATATGCCGTAAACGACTTTTTATAGACAGCCCTGATGTTTATTCATTATTAATAAAATTAGTATTAAGGAATTGAATACCACTGTACTATATGAATTGTCAGAATTATGTCAATTAAAATATAGCATGCATTTTTAAGCAAAATTTTCTAAAAGTAATTTTTAGTGTAATATTTAACAGGATGGCGTTATCTATCTTTTTATAATACTTATTGACATATCATATTCTTTTTAGTATTTTACTATTTGATATAGTATTAACATTTCAATAAAAAATATTTAAATTTTGCCCGGATATATTGTCAGATTTTGTTAAGTTTTAAAGGTTCTTTTCATTTCTAGCTACCAGAGAAGCTGTGGTTGAGGAGAATACATTTTATTTTCAAAGGAGGTGCATATATGCCTTTAAGAAAAATGAAAGAAGCAGCAAAAGACATCAAAATACCCAAACGTAAACAAACCTCAAAAAGCATACCCAGTAAAACAGTACACAATGAACAGTTGCATGATGCCATACGGCTACAGGCATACTATAATTATCTTCACAGAATATCGCATAATATGCCCGGCGACCAGTTAAGTGACTGGCTTGAAGCAGAAAAGTATATCCTTAAATAGCAGAAAAAGAAGAAAACCATCAGCATAATAAAACAATACTACTTCCCTTGATATTACTGATATCTAGAGTTTTGCAATATCAAAAACAAATTCATTCATCATGCTTTATTGCTATAATATTGTAAAAGTTATCTTTTATAAATGCAAAAATCCACTTTGATGTATTGTATGTATTATAATAATATTGAATTCACACAATTATCATTTTCCTGATCTTAATAGAATATATATCATTTTTTAATTGCATTAGATACTGCATTTTGAAACATTGTACTAAGTATTATGCATACTATGATTATACCGCCTCTAGAAACGGTTATATATAGTATGAATCATGTAAATTTGTTCGATAGTAGAATATAATGGACTCAAAAGAAATATTAAAAACTGTGCAGTTGTTCTCATCGCTTAATGATAGCGAATTAAACATTATTCAGAATTATTGCAGATTCAAAGAACTTAAGGAGAATGAAAAACTTTTTGATTATGATGAAGATTTTAAGCTTCTGTGCATTGTAACAGCTGGTAGCATTGCAATTTATTCCAATGGCTCTTCCAACCGACTCATAGCACGATATCTTCCCAATGAAAGTTTTGGCGAACTTAATCTCTGCGGTATTATACCTGGCAATGCACAGGCTGTTGCACTGGAACAATCGGGCGTGCTGCTTTTCCCCACAATTGCATTTGAAGATTTTATCATTAAACATGCCAATATTGGTGCAAAAGTCATTTACCAGTTACTATCGAACATATCATTTAGAATACGTGAAACAAACAAACTCATTTCACAAAATTATGGCTGGGTAAGCGAACTTAAAAAAGCCATATACACTGACAGGCTTACAGGCCTTTACAACAGACAATATTGTAAAGAACTTTTAAAAGAAAACAGGGGATACTCAATTGCCGTTATTAAACCTGATAAATTCAAAGCCATCAACGATACCTGCGGACATAAAGCTGGGGATGCCACCCTCATTGCTCTGGCACAAACAATCCGTAAAGCTTCCCCCGATGCCATTCACATCCGGTACAGGGGCGATGAATTTATTGTTGTCACTCCCCCTGATACAGATATTCAATCACTGGCACAAACAATACTTAAAGCCATTGGGACAATAAATATTGCATCAATCACCAGCGGGCTGATTACATCAATAACGGCAAGTATTGGCACTGGAAGTGGAGTGTTTTGCCAGAGGCTTATAGACAGTGTGTATGAGCGCATGTGGTCAGTATACCATAAAGGTGGAAATTCAATAGCAGTGGAAGGTGACATGTGAACGGGCTTGATGTATTGCTTTCAAAAGTTACTATTTTCAAAAAGCTAACGCAGGATGAGATTTTACAGCTAGTACCGTTTCTTTCACAAAAAGATTATCCTGAAGACAGTATCATCTTTGATGAAGGAACCTATGGTAGTGAGCTTTTCATTGTTGCCAGCGGCGAGGTTGCTGCGTTTATCAAATTACCAGATGGTAGTCTTCGCGAAGTTGCCCGCTTTACCACAGGCGATTTCTTTGGCGATATGGCAATATTTGAAAATGATGTGCGCTCTGCAACCTGTATTGCACAAACCGATTGCAGGCTATTGTCATTGACAGCTTCCAACTTTTTCACAATCATTAATAGCCATCCATCTGCTGCTATCAAAATTATGTATGATATGCTCACGGTTATATCGCAGCGCCTCATGAAAACCGGTTCATTTTTAACCGAGATGATTCAGTGGGGCGAAGCAGCACGTAAGCGTTCAATTATTGATGAATTTACAGGTATATATAACCGCAGCTATTTTGAAGATACTATTACATTAAAAATGACTCAGGAAAAGCCATTTTGCCTTATCATGGTGGATCTTGATTATTTCAGAAAAATAAATGATCAGTATAGCCATGACGTTGGCGACAGGGCAATACTTGCTATAGTTGACGTACTGAAAAATACATTCAGAGAAAATGATGCTCTATGCCGTTATGGTGGTGATGAGTTTGCGGTAATTTTTGATGGCAATGATGTGGCACACGCACACAAACTTGCCGAGAAAGCACGGCAAAACGTTAATGCAATAGATTGCCGCCATTTAGGCATGGACAATTTCAAACTATCCTTGAGTATGGGCATTGCTGCATTCCCCACATTTGACAGGGATAGTATCCGTGCAAAGGCTGATGAGGCATTATATAGTGCAAAAGAACGTGGTCGTAATTGCGTTGTGATTGCACAATGATAATTTATTTTTTCCTATACGCCTCAAATAAATATTTAGCACCACGTAATGTATAAAAACCAATAATTTTTTTGCCATTATCCTTATAGGTACCTACATACTGCTGGGTAAAATATTCACGCGCGCCTGTCTTTATTCGTTCCTGTTCATTGGTCACCGAACGTGTAAACCACAGGGTATTATTTTTTATACTCACTCCTTTTAATGGTTCCCACACACCATTTGCCCAGTTGGGAAAACGCACCGAACCATACAACACTCCGTCCTTTACCTGAAGCACCAGTATACCTTCATGTCCTGAAGCATTGATGTGGTATACACCCAGATACTGTGGCGGCACATACACGCTTTCAAACGGATTAAAATACATGTTGGCGATAGTTCCTGTAGTAATTATTTTAAAGGTGTGAGATAGTTTATCAAGATCCGTATTTTGTGAGGAACTATCGCTCAAAAAACCAATTGCGACGTTTCCAAACACCACAAGCCTGCTTGCATGGTAGTATTGCTTTGTAACATCCTGGATTACAACATTCTGTGAAAACGAAAATCCATATATCAGCAATGCGAGTAAAGCTAAAGCAATCCCGCCAATAAAAACGGCACTATATAGTACTACTTTTTTCACTGTTAATCCCTCCAGAAATTGACTTCGTATCTTATAAAGCAGAATATATATGATCGGTATCTATTTGCACATCACAGCTAAAAAACAAATAAGCCACAACAAATATACCACTGTAGCTTGTTAACTTTTAATTACTTTCACAAGCATTCTACTGATTTCGTCTTTCAGTTTATATCCAATTTCTTCAGTAGATATAGTTTCCAGGCTATTAACAAAGCATAACGTTGCAACACTTTGCGACAACATCAGGTTCACATGTCCATCATCAGCACTTTTTCGGAAATCCGTTCGCAAACCTATTATGGGAATACCCTTTGCATACGCATATCCCATTTCAAAACATGTGCCAGAATCAGCATCGGCACCATCCACCAGTGCAACAACACACCATGCATTATCAAGTCCCTTTATGCAGTGCCTGAATATATCATTGGCTGAAGAAATTCCCTGGCATTCTTTTTGCGGTAGATATACAGCATAACCCGCCTGCTCTATATATTGAGATAACAATTCATTAAACTGTCTTTCTGCTGCAGTAAATAGTGGCCCTGCAAAATAAATCCATTTATCCTTTATATCCATGATATACCTTACTTGAAAAATTTATTGCCATAAACATTTAAAAACACAAATTCAGTTAATTCTTTACGTGGTGGTCCCTGTTTGCCACTTACCTCAGGTTTCCCAACTGGGATTGTTACAACAACCGTTGAATCAGGTGGAACATTAAGGATTTCATTACACTTTTGGTGATCAAGAAATCCAACAACCACCGTGCCAAGTCCAAGCTCATGTGCTTTAAGGCACAAATTTTGAACCGCCATACCAACATCAAACATATACCAGTTTGGCAAAGCAGTCACCTGCTGACCTTCCTTGCAACCAGAAATATTTTTATGAGCACATGCAACCAGCAGCGCAGTTGATGCCAGTGAACATTTTCGAGCAGGATTATTGGGTGAGTAGGTTTCAGTTATTTTTTCAATTAATACTTTATCCCTCACTACAATGAATTCCCATGGCTGCACATTAGCCCATGAAGGAGCCATGCGGGCAGCCTCCAGTATCTGTTTAATCTCATCATCAGATACGTAGTAATCGGTAAAGCGGCGAATACTCCTTCTTTCGACAATTGCTTGTTGTAATTCCATAACCACCTCTTTATATACAAAAAATAATAGCCTGTATGGCAAAGCTACAGAAAAATAATAATAATGTAAAGCAATTTTATTTTATATACAATTATGTATAAATACGATTTTTCCAGTATAATTCAATTATATTAAAATCAATGATGATGTCTGTATCATTACCCAACGTTTTTATTCTCTTTTAGTTTCATAGTTGGTCAGTATATTTATACATAATTAATACTACCAATTGAAGTATGAGCAACATCTTCATGTATTGTAGTGTTTACAATGCAATTAGTAAAATTTTTCTTGCAATTTAATAACTTCCCCATTCCTTTTATAAAGGATTAAAAAAACTTCTCTATTGCCATTGTTAACACTCGTGTTTCAATAAGCTTGGCAACTGAAGCTCGACTGGGTTTTGAATTTGTCACAAGGTGTTTGCACAGCTAATGGAAAGAATCTACAAATATGTTTTGTAGTGATTTGCAACAACATGGTTGAATAAAATTTATGAAATGTTATGTAAAAAAAATTCATTAACTCAACTTTATCGTGAATAATGATGACGGTAGTTACATGTCACTGCAAGCGCTGCGAGGCAGTCTTAGTTCTATTGCAATAACTGTGTGTCAAAAGACAAGATCCATTGCCCCGATTTCATCAGGGCTCAGGACGACAGAGTAGATGCTTTGTACTAATTTTATTGGTACTCAGGATGAAAATTGAAGGGTGGACACTGAATGCTTCACTAAACTCAGCAACCATTTATCTAAAGGAAGAATCTTAACCAATACGATATCATATTTCGTGAGGGAGATTATGACATCATATATTGAAAAATATTTTGATATTCAAAACAATAACACAACCATAAGCACCGAAATCCGTGCGGGTATTGCAACATTTTTAACCATGGCATACATCATCGTAGTTAATCCGCTCATTTTAAAAGATGCGGGGATGCCATTTCATGCAGTGCTTTTTGCTACAGTTATGGTATCATGTATTAGTTCAATGCTCATGGGATTGGTAGCCAACCTTCCCTTTGCACTGGCACCAGGCATGGGAATAAACGCATTTTTTACCTATACGCTGGTTGGAAGCGGCACACCCTGGCAGGTTGCGTTAGGTGCTGTATGTATATCAGGTATTATCTTCATGCTGCTTTCATCATGGGGTATACGTGAAAAGATTGTAGCAGCAATACCACTACATCTGCGCTACGCTGTTGCAGCAGGCATTGGCCTTTTCTTAGGGTTTATTGGATTGAAAAACGCTGGTGTAATTATTTCACATCCTGCAACACTGGTTACTTTTGGCGGCATGGGAATACAGCAACTCCTCTTTGCCTGCGGGCTTATTGTAACTGGTGTACTGGTATATCGAAAAATCAAAGGAGCACTTATCATTGGCATCATTGCAACAGCAGCACTGGTTTGGAGTACAAGCCATATCTATACCCTGATGGGCCTTAATCCATTTGCAGCCCTGCCCTCTGAATACAGTGCATATCCTGATACTTCGCTTTTCCTAAGCTTCAACATTCGCGATGCGCTATCGGTAAGTCTTATTGTCCCCATCTTCACGCTTCTTTTTACTGACATGTTTGACAGCATCTCCACGTTTGTAGGCGTTGCTGAAGTTGGCGGCTTCATTGACCACAAAACAGGTCTGCCGCACAACGTGGGCAAAGCATTGTTTATTGACGGATTTGCAACATTTATCTCGGGAATTTTTGGAACATCCAGTGCAACCACCTATATTGAAAGTGCTGCAGGAGTAGAAGAAGGAGGCAAAACGGGATTAACCGCTGTGGTTGCAGGTTTGTTATTCTTACCGTTTATGTGGTTAAGCCCCCTGCTTTCATTCATACCCTCTGTGGCAACAGCGCCAGTACTGGTTTTGATAGGGCTTTTTATGATGCAACCTCTGTCGCATATCAACTGGAAGGATATCTCACAAAGCCTTCCTGCATTTGTTACCTGCCTTATGATTCCACTAACCTATAGCATCACGCAAGGAATTGTATGGGGCTTCTTAAGCTATACGTTCATTTGCCTGGCAACGGGAAAATTCAAGGAATTATCGCCCACACTTATTATTATTGATGTTTTTGCAGGTATTGCCCTGATAGTTTAGGGCGATAGTTACTGTTGTACTTCATCATTGCTGTAAGAAAAACTCAATGCAGTGCTTTGCAACAATATCCTTCTCGTAATCAACGGTAATGGCATGATCACTTTTTGAAAGCCACACAATCTGCTTATGCTCTGACCCCAGGCGCGAATAGATATACTCCGCAGAATGCTCTGGGATTACCTGATCATTTTTTGACTGCACGATAAGCACCTGCGAATCAACATAGGGAAGAGCCTTCATGGCTTTCTTTATAGTCTTAAAAAGCTGCCACGACTGGCGAACAGGGATGCCATCATCATAGCATATATGTTCTTTGCGTGCTGCTTCATCACACACGCCTTTTGTTTTGTTGGGAACCCACAGTATTTTTGTAAAAAGCCCTGCAACTGGCGCTGCATAGATGGTCTTTTCTTTCAAGGTACATGGCACCGACATAAGTGCAATTTTTTGAATTGCAAACTCACGCGCTAAAAGTATTGCAAAAATACCACCCATTGAAAGCCCTGCAATATATACATTGTTACAGTGTGCTTTTAGTTCAAACAATGCCTCGCGTGCCGCAGTAAACCATGCATCGACACTTGAATTGGCCATTTCAATAAGGCTTGTTCCATGTCCTGGATAACGCGGCACATACACAGTTGCACCAGATTCATTGAGCTTTTCAGCTAAATATCGCATTTCGGCAGGTGTACCGGTAAACCCATGCAGAAGCAGTATCCCCGTTTCAGAAGATTTTTTATTAAAATATGCTGCTGCTTTCACCGGCGGTGCAATAATTTGCTTTTTTGGTTTCATACTGTTGCACCAATTATAAAATTTTTACAACATTAGTAATACCCATCAATATGAATGAGTAGTTTGTATGAAAACACATCAAAAGCCAATGAGAGTGAACATATCATTTTTGAAGATGTTAAACGAAATCAACTCCCCAGTTTATATTCTATTGCTTCTAACCTATTTTCATGATCTTTCACACGAGCAACAATAAACGTTTTTTCTTCATAAAGATCTTTAAGCAACTTTAACAGAGCATCATTTTGTCGTGAAAAATAATCAAAATCATAAAAACGAAGTTTGCCTTTAATTTCAGTAAGTTCTTTTTCAATTTCAAAGAGTGATAGGCGTATTCCTTCACGTATCCGTTCAACGGTTGAGCTTAACCGCGCTTCAAACTCAAGAAAATCTTCTTTGGTAGCAAAATTTTTTAGATCTTCTTTTGTAGCAAAGGCTTTTAAATCCTCTTTTGTCGCCATCTCGGCTCTTATGGCATTTACATCATCCTTTGTAGCAAACACCTTCAAATCCTCTTTTTTTGCCATCTCGGCTCTCATGGCATTTACATCATCCTTTGTAGCAAATGCC
>JARYLT010000045.1 GCA_029907515.1 Spirochaetota bacterium
CACCGGGTGTAGTGGTACAGGGCAATGATAGAAGGCTAAAAGAGGCAACCACGCACAGCAAGGGAATAGTGGAGTTAGCTGAGGATGGAGAAGATGCACCAGGTGTAGTAGTACAGGGCAATGATAAACGGCTACAAGAGGCAACCACGCACAGCAAGGGAATCGTAGAGTTAGCAGAGGATGGAGAAGATGCACCGGGTGTAGTGGTACAGGGCAATGATAGAAGGCTAAAAGAAGCCACCGAGGAAACTCCTGGAATTGTAACACTGGCAAAACATGGCGAAACCCGTAAAAACCATGTGGTTCAGTCGGATGACCCACGGTTAAGTGATAAACGTGAACCATTACCACACACACATGACTATGCACCGCTGGTGCATTCATTTGAAAGTCATACCGGAACTATAGCCATTACTCAGGAAAAATCAGGTGAATTTGTTGATATTACCCCACCTACTCATGACAGTGCAGTTTTGTATGGTAAAAATATTGCAAACACAGGCAATACTATTGGTGTTGCTGGTATTGCTCAGCCTTCTTTTGATTCAGAGGTAAAGTCATACGGTGTGTTAGGACATGCGCCAATGTGTGGTGTTCGCGGGCAATCGCAGGGAAATACCGGTAAGACTAAAGGGTGTGGAGTGCTTGGCATATCGCGGTTTGGAGCAGGTGGTGTGTTTGCAAGTGAGCATAACTGGTCACTTGTGGCTGATGGCTTTGGAACTATCGCCCCCTATGATGACACGCTGCATTTAACCGGTGAGGGCAAGGCGCTTTTAGTTAACGGTGAGTCCTGTTTTAAAGGCAAAATTGTGCTGGAAACCCACACAAAAGAGTACTACGCCAATATTGTTGAGATGTTTGAAACCGATGAACAGGAATTTATTTCACCTGGTGATGTTCTTGTGGTAAGCACTCAGGGCAACGCTGTTCTTTCACGTTCACGCACTGCGTATAATAAAGGGGTTATTGGCGTTGTTGCAGGCAATCCGGTTGTTGTTTTAAATAATGCAGCAGCACAGACAAAGCTGTATCCGGTAGTATTAACAGGCTCAGTGTTGTGCAAGGTGGATGCACGCCAAAAGCCAGTTAAAGCCGGTGACCTTTTAGTAACATCAGATACACCAGGCTGCGGTATGGCTGCTTCAATTGATTCTTTTGATAAAGTGGGCACAGTGTTTGCAAAAGCACTCACTGCGCTGGATGATGGTATAGCTTTGATTCCGGTAATGATCTGGAAGATGTAGCTACTACCGCATTTATGGTTGAAGTTGTTTGAGTATTTCCTGCTCTTTTTTGCTGAAAACAAGGTTGTGATATGCATTGATATCTTTTGCCATTACCTTGCTTAAGTACGTTATCTTGCGGCAGAAGGGCTTTTTCTCATAACTATCGACCCACACAATAATAGATGTTGATTCTGATTCCCAGATATAGGCGCCCTGATTATTCTTAATTGATTCACCAGTTGGCGGACCGTACTTTTCTTCCATCTTCTTTTTCATATCATCCAATGAAATATATGGAAACTGAATAACCACATAAAACAATTTTGGCTGCTGGTTTGTTTCCTGATTTATTTCAGGATAAAAAAAGCCGTAGCGGTATTCTAGTTCTCCGTCTTTTGACACAATAATTCGCTTTTCATCGGTAAATGCTATTCTTCCTAACACATTGGGTTTTACATCATTGTAGGTACTACCCCATTTTACATTCCCGTAACCATCGGCAATAGATTTACTCTGCGGCTGAGTGTTCTGGGGCGCTTTCTGCTGTGCAGGTGTAAAGGTGGTATATAATGCAAAACTTGCAATGCAGATTATCCAAACTATTTTTTTCATAGGACTATCCTTCATACCAGTTTATGTACTGTTTATACTATCGGTTAATCTTGTGTTAAAATATATTATAATTTATGGGCGATAGTTCCGGTAATATGCTTTTGTATATATACATTCTGTAAAGATGACTATTTTGTATTACAGTAGTGAATAAAAATCCAATCCAGGCGGAGTAATATTATAAAAATAATTCTTGTAAAAATTTTTGCACAGTAACTATTGTATACTATACTATAGTAATTACTTCTATATGAGGGAAAACACATGGAAGACCATCACGAACATTCTCATACACACACACATCAAATCAGTTCCACCGGACGATTTGTTCTGGTTGTGACACTGAATGTCATCATAACAGTTGCAGAATACATTGGTGGCATAGTGTCAGGAAGCCTTGCGCTCATCTCGGATGCGGGGCATAATCTTTCCGATGTTGCATCACTTATTTTAGGATACATTGGTCAAAAAGTGTCACAACAAAAACCCGGAAAGAAATATTCCTTTGGGCTCAAACGTTTTGAGGTACTCATAGCCCTTGTCAATGCCATGACACTTCTTGGTATTGGCGCTTACATTATTTATGAAGCAATTGAACGCTATATTAATGTACAGCCGGTAAATCCAGTTATTATGCTTCCCATTGCGTTTATTGGCCTTGCAGGTAATGTTATCTCAATGCTGCTTTTATATAAAAGCAGGGATGAAAATCTTAATTTGAAGGCTGCATTTTTACATCTTTTGTATGATGCGGTATCCTCGGTTGGCGTTATTATTGTGGGTTTTGTGCTGCTTGTGAACAGTAATTGGGTTGTGCTTGATTTAGTGGTAAGTGTGGCAATTGCTTTTATGATTGTAGCAAGCTCTCTTGATATTATCAAAAGCTCTTTTAGAATATTTCTGCAGGGTGTGCCAACGCGTATTGATTTTGATGAAGTGTATAATTCCATACTGACTGTACCTCATGTTGATACAGTGCATGGACTGCATATCTGGTCAGTTGACTCAAATGAAGTATTTTTATCATGCCATGTGTGTATCAGTGGTGGCGATAGTTCCCTGAATACGGATTCCATTATTAAGGCAATTAATGGCATGCTTGAAGAAAAATTTGGCATTACCCATACCACCTTACAGATAGAACATACCAATCTGTGCACTCTGGAAGGCGGAAGCTGTTGCAGGTAACCATGAGTATATACTTTACCCATCCACAATTAGGTCAAGAAGTAGAATCAATAGCAGGTGTGTATGCATATACTGAAGAAAAACGCTTGCAGATAGATGAAAAGGATGTGCTTTATTTCATTGGATATTCTGTGACCAACAAAAGCTGCTGTGGTGTTGGAGGATGCATGTTTGCAACGGTTGCAGGGTTTGTGCTACAGTATGCTGCCAAAAAAGATAGAGACAATATAGTTTCTGAGGTTGAACCCATAACAGAAGAAGCACTACGAAAATATATTGAAAAGCTCATAAAAGCGCAGGGGGTGCTACAGGTAAATTTTGCAGGCTAATCTGTAAGTTTAAATGTTCCGCTGAAATATGTCTTCTTAACGCTATGTGCTTTTTCAGTTGCCCACTTTTCAAGTCCCATTTTCTTAATCAGGCATAAATTAAAAACTTTTGTATTATGGGGAACCTGTGATGCTCTGTCTGCATAGGGATGCAGGTTGTCACAGGGGAAATCATTGCATTCATAGCAAAATTGAATTCCTTTTGACTGAGTGCAGGCATATACGCTGCAGGTTTTTTGCATATGTAGAAATTCAATTGTTCCCTGCTCATTGCGACATCCTCTGCATATCGCTTTTTCAAAGCTAATGTTCAGTGATTGTGCAACTTTTTTACGCAGGTTATCATCACTTCCTGCCAGGTACATGGGGCAATTGAAACAATCAAGGCCACATGGTGCGGTAAGGTGTTTGTAGTCCATACATGGACCCCCTGAATGAGAATTTTATAGGAAATAAAGTTTATATTACAGTTACTGTCGCATAGTATATGTGAGGAAGCGTTTGTAAAGATAAATTTAATGTAATGTTCTCAAAATATGGTTGGACATCCAATTAATTATTGACAAAAAAGAAGGTATAGTGTAGTGGTACAAAAAATGATGATACTGGATAGGCAACGGTGGAGTAATTATTAGTACTATCATTTTGAAGGAACCAAAGATTTATATTATTATAAAGGAGTTATTTTTCAGCAAATGATAAATTTTTATGATAAAATGTTGACATATAATGATGTAGTTTTACAGTTTACGTTAACTGGATTCATTATGAGCATTATAGTATATTTATATTAATATATAATTCTTTATATAAGAAAGGAGAGATCGGTATGGGAGCTTTTAAAGAATTAACCATGTGGCAGGCGCTTCATGATACAGTTGAAAAATATCCTGAAAGTGAAGCCCTGGTATGTCCTGAGTTTGGCATACGCATGACGTACGCCCAATTTTATCAAAAATGCCGGGAAGTTGCAAAGGGGTTAATTGCACTCGGGATACAGAAAGGTGACCATGTTTCCCTGTGGGCAACCAATGTGCCTGAATGGGTATATCTTCAGTTTTCGCTGGGTATGATTGGCGGAGTGCTTGTTACGGTCAATACCAATTATAAATCCCATGAACTGGAGTATCTGCTGAAACAATCAGATTCAACCACATTGTTCATGATTGAAGGATACCGCGATAGCAATTATTATCAGATAATACGTGAAATTATCCCCAATTTAGATGAAACACAGCCAGGCAATATAAATGCAACAAATCTCCCAATGCTGAAAAATATTGTTTTTATTGGGAAGCGGGATTCATTACCAGGCATGTTTACGTTTGATGATATAGTTCTTATGGGAAGTTCTTTAAGTGATGCTGAACTGGATAAGCGTATTAACGAATGTGATATTCATGACGTTATCAATATGCAGTACACATCCGGTACAACAGGATTTCCCAAAGGTGTTATGCTTACTCATTACAATATTGTCAACAATGCCATCATGGTGGGCGATGTCATGGGTATGACTTCCAGTGATAGGCTGATTATTCATGTCCCATTGTTCCATTGCTTTGGCTGTGTTATGAGTACATTAAACTGTGTAACCCATGGTTCAACAATGGTGGTAATGGAATACTTTGATCCGTTGAAATCGTTGCAGGCAGTACAGAATGAAAAGTGTACAGCAATTAATGGGGTTCCCACAATGTTTATTGCAATGCTCAATCATCCTGATTTTAGCAAATATGATATGTCAACACTCAGAACTGGCATTATGGCAGGAGCCCCGTGCCCGGTTGAAACAATGAATCAGGTACGAACTATTATGCATTGTCCTGAAGTTGTTATTGCTTTTGGCCAAACTGAGTGCTCACCAGTTATGACCATGACGCGGCGTGATGATCCGGTTGACTTGCGGGTATCAACTGTTGGCCGCCTGCTTCCAGGTATTGAAGGTAAGATAGTGGATCCTGAAACAGGTGAGGATTTACCACCTAATACACAGGGTGAGATAGTTACCCGAAGTGCATGTGTCATGAAAGGCTATTATAACATGCCAGAGGCCACTACCAATGCTATTGACAAAGAAGGCTGGCTACACACTGGCGATCTGGGTTCGGTGGATGAACATGGCTACTTTAAGGTTACCGGGCGTATCAAAGACATGATTATTCGTGGTGGCGAAAATATCTATCCACGCGAAATTGAAGAATTTTTGTTGACTAATCCAAAGATAAAAGATGTACAGGTAGTAGGTATTCCTGACGAAAAATACGGCGAACAGGTACTTGCAGTAATACAGCTTAAAGATGGGCAAAGTGCAACTGCTGAAGAAATGGTGCAGTTTTGCACAGGAAAAATTGCCCGCCATAAAATCCCTAAATACTGGGAATTTGTGGATACATTCCCCATGACTGCAAGTGGAAAGATCCAGAAATACAAACTCAGAGATATGTTTGCCCAGAAATATGGAAAAGCAGCTTCAGTATTTGAAGCAATTCAAAAACAGTAATAAGGGTACAGGTGATAGAAGAAAAGATAACAACATATTCAATAGGCGAAATTGCAAAGCTTCTTGAGATGAGTACGCGCACCATCCGCTATTACGAGGAATTGGGTTTGCTCAACTCAGTGAAGCGTATTGAAAACGGAAGGCGTATTTATACCGATGATGATGTCAGGCGCTTGAAACTCATCAAGCGCCTGAAGATTCTGGGTTTAACACTTTCGGAAATGCATGAACTGGAATCAATATGGCAAATCCACAAAACCAATGATATCGTGCTAAGACGCCTTCTTGAAATTCTTGATTCGCATGTACATAGAGTTGATGACAGGATCAGGGATCTGGAGATATTAAAAAACGAGATCATTGAGTACCAGACAAGAATCAAACGCAAACTGAATGAATAAATTCACGCCGAAGCTTTTCCTGCTATGAACTGTCGCACCACTGCATCCTGGCATTCTTGCAGTTGTTGTGGTGTGCCTTCAAAAAGTATTGTACCATTATGAAGCATGGCAATACGGTCAGCAATCCTGAATGCTGAACGCATATCGTGTGTTACTACCACCGATGTCATGCCAAAGGTGTTGCGCATATACACAATGAGGCGATCAACGGATCCTGCAGTGATGGGGTCAACACCGGTAGTGGGCTCGTCATACAGCATGATTTCAGGGCTTTTGGCGATAGCTCTGGCAAGTGCAACCCGCTTTTGAATACCACCTGAAAGCTCTGAAGGGCTTTTAGACTCAATGCCTTTTAAACCAACATGTGCAAGTAACTCAGGAACTTTGTGAGCAATAACCTCTTCACTGACACCCTGTCGTCTGAGTGGGAAAGCGATGTTATCGTACACATTCATTGAATCAAAAAGCGCACCACCCTGAAAGAGAACACCAAATTTTTTTAGAATGGCAGAATCATCAGTATAGGTGAGTGGTTGTCCATCTACACTAATGGTGCCGCTATCAGGTTTAATTATACCGATACAATGCTTCAGCAATACCGATTTCCCACTGCCACTTTTACCAATGATGCATAAAATCTCACCTTCATACACGGTTAAATTGAGGCCGGAGAATATAATCTGCTGCCCAAATGATTTGTGCAGGTTGTGTATGATTATTTTTTCTTTCATAATATAGAATTATATATATTCACACATATGAAACAGTTTAATCTACCAATACTGGTGGTCAAAAGTCAAGCAATTGATTTTGAAATATTGCATAATTAAAGTTGACAACTTGACAACTTTATAGTATCTTGTCTGTTATGAAGGTATTTCAGGTTGGTGAATTAAAGTCAAAATTTTCTAATGTACTTGATTGCATTAGAAAAGGCGAGGAGATTACTATCTCCTATGGGAAAAAGAAAGAGAAAATTGCTGTTATAATTCCGTATTCAAAATATAAAAAAGCTAAACCAAGAAAGTTGGGTATTTTAAAAAATAAAGCTTCTTTTAAAATTCATGATGATTTTATGATTTCTGATGAAGAATTGTTACATTTATGAATTACCTGCTTGATACCCATGTTTTTTTGTGGACATTGTTTAACGATGAATTATTATCAAAAAATGCTGTTTCAATTATTTCAAATCCCGAAAATACTGTTTTAGTAAGTATAATCAGTTTTTGGGAAATTTCGTTAAAATACAATGCAGGCAAATTATCACTAGAAGGAGTTTTACCCGATGAGTTGCCTGCATGTGCCGAAAAGGCTGGTTTGGAAATAATGAATGTAACACCCGCTGAGGTTTCTTCTTTTTACAAACTACCAATACTAAAACATAAAGATCCATTTGATAGGTTACTGGTGTGGCAGTGCATCAATAATAATATCTGTTTGATTTCCAAAGATTCAGATTTAGCTGAATACAAAAACTATGGATTACAAATCATGTGGTAATAGGGATAAGTTATTACCATTGTGCGATGGAATTCCTGTTTAGATGACTTTAAAACTTAAAAAAATACATATATAATTAAAGTTGACAACGAAACCTGTATCATCGTATGAATGTGATGTTCATACTGTAATGAAAAACTTTTATCTTTGTGCATAAGAAAACCGTTGTTGGTCAATTCGACAAAAGGTTGTTTTGCGTATTTGTATAATTCATTGACCATATATTAAAGAAAGTGTGTATAGGTAAAAGCAGAATGATTGAGGGCACGATGGATATTTTTTATATTCGAGGTATGCTATGAAAATACGATGTGGGCTTATTGGTTTTGGTACTGTGGGAAGCGGTGTGTACACGCTGTTGCAAAAGCACAGAACAGATATATATAAAAAAACGGGTGTGGATATTGAACTTGTCACAATATGTGATGTACGTGATATAAAAGATACGGTTAATGTTCCGGTTACAGGTAGCTGGCAGGATGTTGTTAATGACGCTTCTATTGATGTTGTCATTGAGCTTATTGGTGGGATAGAACCTGCAAAGACAATTATTCTTTCTGCACTTAATGCGGGAAAAAGTGTGGTAACAGCAAATAAAAAGCTTTTAGCTGAAAGCGGGGATGAAATTTTTGCCGCATCACAGAAAGCAAAAGGGGCACTGGCGTTTGAAGCAGCCATTGGTGGTGGCATCCCTTGTGTTGCTGCGTTGCGAAACGGGCTTGTTGGCAATGCCATACAATCGGTAGTTGGTATCCTTAACGGTACTACCAACTACATTTTAACACGGATGGCTGAGGATGGCATGTCGTTTGATGAAGCACTGAAATTGGCACAGGCAAAAGGCTATGCTGAGGCTGATCCAACCTTTGATATTGAAGGCTTTGATGCAGCACACAAGATTGCGCTATTGTCAATGCTGGCATATAATGTTCGTGTTTCAATGCAGAATATTTATATAGAAGGCATTACAAAAATTACAAGTTTGGATATAAAGTATGCCAATGAAATGGGCTATACCATCAAGCTTTTAGGGGTCAGCCGCATGGTAGATGATAAGCTTGATATCCGCCTGCAGCCGGTGATGATACCGTTTACCCATCCGCTGGCTTCAGTGCGCAATGAATTTAACGCAGTTATGTATAATGGCGATATGACTGGCGCAGTGACCCTGTATGGCAAGGGAGCAGGCAGTTTGCCCACCGCATCAGCCGTGGTTAGTGATATTGTTTCCATTGCACAAAAACAGAATGGCATAAAAGACAGTGTGTATATAGCAAACGATGCGCAGTACCTTTCATCGGATGACAGAATGCTGCGCTATTATGTACGGTTGCATACTGAAGATAGGGCAGGTATTTTGTCAAAGATTTCTGGCGTGTTTGCTTCATATAACATCAGTATTGCTTCTGTCATACAGAAAGAGGTTAATGCGCCGTATGTTCCGCTTGTCATTACCACGCATGCAGCAAGTGAAGCTGCAATGCATAAAGCCAAGCAGGATATTGAACAGTTTAATTTTGTCAATGGTCAGGTTATGGTCATTCCTATTGAAGATTTTAATAGTACAGGTGAATAATTATGAGCGATAGTAACTATAAAGCAGTTTTTCGATGTATTGCAGGCTGTAATGAAGAATATCCCCTTGATGAGGTTGTCTACAGATGTAAAAAGTGTGGTGAACTGTTAGAAGTGCATCACGACATAGACCGATTAAAGGAACTATCGCCCAAACAATGGCGAGAGCTTTTTGACAGCCGTGTAGGAACCACAAAGTGGCCGTATGGAAGTGGAGTGTGGAGCAAGAAGGAATGGGTGTGCCCTGAAGTTAATAATGAAAATATTGTGTCAATGTTTGAAGGCAATACCAATTTATTCTGGGCAAAACGTTTTGGAGCAATGATTGGGATGGACGACCTGTGGGTAAAGATGTGCGGTAACAGTCATACTGGTTCATTCAAGGATTTAGGGATGACAGTACTGGTGTCCATGGTGAATGAAATGATAAAGCGGGGTAAGCCCATTAAAGCGGTTGCCTGTGCATCAACGGGTGATACATCAGCGGCGCTGGCAGCCTACTGCGCGTATGCAGGTATCCCGTCTATTGTGTTTTTGCCGCGAAACAAAATTTCTACTGCACAGTTAGTGCAGCCCATGAGCAATGGTTCCATTGTCATGTCACTTGATACTAACTTCGATGGCTGTATGAAGATAGTACAGGAAATAACAAAGGATAACAGTATCTATCTGGCAAATTCAATGAACTCACTCAGGATTGAAGGCCAGAAGTCAATCTCAATTGAAATTGTGCAGCAGTTTGACTGGGAAGTGCCTGATGTCATCATTATTCCTGGTGGGAATTTAGGCAATGTGTCAGCGCTTGGCAACGGATTTGAGATGATGCTGCAACTGGGGCTTATCAGCAAAAAACCACGTATTGTGCTGGCTCAGGCGCAAAATGCCAATCCGCTGTATCTATCGTACCTTAATGGCTTTAAGGAATTTAAACCAATAACACCGCACAGGACGTTAGCTTCGGCAATACAGATTGGCGATCCTGTTTCAGTCAAAAAGGCAATACGTGCATTGCAAAAGTTTGATGGCATTGTGGAGCAGGCAAGTGAAGAAGAACTGGCAAATGCCGCAGCGCTTGCCGACCGTACTGGCATGTACAGCTGCCCACATACGGGTGTAGCACTGGCGGTTCTGCTGAAGCTTGTTGAAAAGCAGGTTATATCTAAAAAAGACAGGACTGTCGTTATATCAACAGCCCATGGATTGAAGTTCAGTGAGTTTAAAGTTGGTTATCATGAAGGCACACTTGAAAATGTTACCTGTAAATACGCAAACAGGCCAATTGAACTTGAAGCCAATGCTGACGTAGTTCGCCAGGTGTTATTTAAAGAGCTATATAAAAGAAGCAGGTTAGAGTATTAACTATATTTTAAGGTAGTGGCTATGAAAATAACACAGCATGTGTACCAGGTGGGAGGTTCTAACCTTACGCATCCATCAGATGCAGCAATCTACTGTATTACTGATGGTAAGGTTAGCGCACTGATAGATGCTGGCACCGGTGATGGTCATGACAGGCTTTTAAAAAATTTAGACCGTGAACATATTGCTGCCTCATCAATACAGTATTTATTCTTAACACATTGCCACTTTGACCATGTTGGCGGTGCGCACAAAGTACGGGGTACTTTCAATTGTAAGGTTGTGGCTCACGAACTTGATGCACACTATATTGAAACAGGCGATCAGTATGTAACCGCAGCAAGCTGGTACGGTAGCTTTTTAACCCCATGCACAGTTGATATAAAGGTAAACGAAAAGCAAAAGACTTTTGAGGTTGGAAGCCTTAATGTTACCATGTATCATATTCCCGGGCATTCACCAGGTTCAACGGCTTTGACAGTTGAATCTGAAGGCAAGCTGG
The DNA here is from genome assembly GCA_029907515.1 of Spirochaetota bacterium. GTDB lineage: Bacteria > Spirochaetota > UBA4802 > UBA4802 > UB4802 > UBA4802. Next base: position 11,202 of record JARYLT010000045.1, read on the forward strand.
TGCTCTTTGGGCAGGATGTGCACGGGCCATTAAATGATGTGTTAAAATCTAACAGGGATGATTATATACAGTCACTGGAGTTTTTGCTTTCGCTTAATGCTGATATTTTGTGTGAAGGCCATTTTGGTGTGTACTATGAAAAAGAAGAAGTGAAGGATTTTATAGAGTCATTTTTGTGAACATAAATTATATTATGCAGGCAAGCAAACATTTGCTCGCCTGCACAATGTATCATCTTACTCTAACAAGGCACCGGTAAAGATATCTTTACTTGCCTTGATAACCGCAGTTTCATTAAACAGCAGCGCATCAATCCGGCCAAAGAATTTTGGAAATTCAGCACCCAGGTAAAACTGTGATGATAACACACGCCCGGAATAGTATGCTGCTTCTTCATTGTCAGCAAGGAATTTGTCACGCTCTTCACCTTTTTTGTCACCAACTAACTCTTTCATCTTTGGTATGGTCAATGTCAGTGACCACAGATGTAGCCATGCAAGCGTCAGCATGAACATAGCCTGCTGCAGTGGTGTGCAGGCAGCAAAGATGTGTAAAAACTTTCCTGCAGCCATCTGGTCTTTCAACATGGTGATGACTTCATCTAACTTCTGGATTCCCTTTTCAACCAGTTCAATGTATTTATCTTCAACTATGCCTTTGGCTTTGGCAATAGTTTCAGCCATTCGTTTCTTCATGATATTGTAGTTGTACTGCTCAGGATTCATCAGAATTTTACGCATGGTTAGGTCCATGGACTGGATACCGTTGGTACCCTCGTAAATCTGGGTTATCTTGGCATCACGCATGTACTGCTCAACGGGGTAATCGGAAGTATATCCATATCCACCATAGACCTGAATAGCTTCTGAGGTAACCAGCACAGCAGTGTCAGTACAGCCAGCTTTTGCAATGGGGATAAGTATCTCCACCATACCCTGGGCTTCCTTCTTTGCATCGCCGTCAAGTACTTCAATCAGTGTTGCATTATGTGCCAGATAGTAGTTGAGCATACGCATGCCTTCCACATAAGCTTTCATCCAGAGCAGCATGCGTTTAACATCAGGATGTTCAATAATAGCTACCTTGGGGGCTTCAGGATTGAGCATTTGCGTTACATGAACACCCTGTATACGGTTACGTGCGTATGTGACTGCATGCATGTAGGCAGCAGATGACAATGAAAGCCCCTGCAAGGCAACATCAAGTCTAGCTTCATTCATCATGTGGAACATGATTTTCATACCCTGTCGTGGTTGCCCTAACAACCACCCAACACATTTGCCATTATCGCCAAAGTTCAATGTACAGGTAGCAGAACCATGGATACCCATCTTGTGCTCAATACCCGAACATATGACATCATTATGCTCACCTAAACTGCCATCAGGTTTCACTCTATATTTTGGTACTATAAATAAAGAAATACCTTTTGTGCCAGGTGGATCGCCTTCAATGCGGGCAAGAACCGGATGAATAATGTTTTCATAAAAGTCGTTATCACCTGCAGTAATAAAAATTTTCTGCCCCTGAATGAGGTAGGTACCATCAGGCTGAGGGATAGCTTTTGTTTTCAGATTGCCCACATCAGAGCCAGCTTCAGGTTCGGTAAGGCACATGGTGCCACCCCATTGTCCGGTGAGCATTTTTTCCAGATACATTTTTTTCTGTTCTTCAGTACCAAAATTTTTGATGAGTGCTGCTGCACCATGAGACAGGCCTGGATATGTTGTGAATGATAAACTGGCTGATGTAAAAATTTCACTGCATGCCATTGCAACTGCACCGGGCATACCCATACCACCAATTTCGGGATCTTCAATCATGCCAACAAAACCAGCTTCATTATATTTTCTTAAAGCGTTTTTGTATCCTTCCGGAATCATTACCTTTTTGGTTTCAGGGTCATATTTGACACCGGTTTTATCAGCCTCCTTGTTTACCGAATACACTTCTTCAACCGCCATTTTTAATGCTAAGTCAATGGTGGCTTCATACATATCCTTGTCCTGATCAGCAAACTTTTGATACTGTTTTAAACCATCAATTTTTAATAGTTCAAATAAAACAAACTGGACATCACGTTGATCTACAAGTGGATTGCGCATCATATCAAACCTCCGGTTATTCTTTTTAAGATTAATGTTGTGCTGTAATAATGTTATAATGACATACATAAAATATGCAATTGTGTTGTCAATAGTAATAATATTGCTGGAAATAAAAATTTTTGCACATTCAGGTTTAAAGTGAAACGTTCAGGGTAAAGATGTAATTGGCAGGTAAAAGAAGATGAATGACCATATTTTTTAAATTATATTGTGCAGGCGAACAAATGTTTGCTCGCCTGCACAATGTATCATCTTACTCTAACAAGGCACCGGTAAAGATGTCTTTACTTGCCTTGATAACCGCAGTTTCATTAAACAGCAGCGCATCAATCCGGCCAAAGAATTTTGGAAATTCAGCACCCAGGTAAAACTGTGATGATAACACACGCCCGGAATAGTATGCTGCTTCTTCATTGTCAGCAAGGAATTTGTCACGCTCTTCACCTTTTTTGTCACCAACTAACTCTTTCATCTTTGGTATGGTCAATGTCAGTGACCACAGATGTAGCCATGCAAGCGTCAGCATGAACATAGCCTGCTGCAGTGGTGTGCAGGCAGCAAAGATGTGTAAAAACTTTCCTGCAGCCATCTGGTCTTTCAACATGGTGATGACTTCATCTAACTTCTGGATTCCCTTTTCAACCAGTTCAATGTATTTATCTTCAACTATGCCTTTGGCTTTGGCAATAGTTTCAGCCATTCGTTTCTTCATGATATTGTAGTTGTACTGCTCAGGATTCATCAGAATTTTACGCATGGTTAGGTCCATGGACTGGATACCGTTGGTACCCTCGTAAATCTGGGTTATCTTGGCATCACGCATGTACTGCTCAACGGGGTAATCGGAAGTATATCCATATCCACCATAGACCTGAATAGCTTCTGAGGTAACCAGCACAGCAGTGTCAGTACAGCCAGCTTTTGCAATGGGGATAAGTATCTCCACCATACCCTGGGCTTCCTTCTTTGCATCGCCGTCAAGTACTTCAATCAGTGTTGCATTATGTGCCAGATAGTAGTTGAGCATACGCATGCCTTCCACATAAGCTTTCATCCAGAGCAGCATGCGTTTAACATCAGGATGTTCAATAATAGCTACCTTGGGGGCTTCAGGATTGAGCATTTGCGTTACATGAACACCCTGTATACGGTTACGTGCGTATGTGACTGCATGCATGTAGGCAGCAGATGACAATGAAAGCCCCTGCAAGGCAACATCAAGTCTAGCTTCATTCATCATGTGGAACATGATTTTCATACCCTGTCGTGGTTGCCCTAACAACCACCCAACACATTTGCCATTATCGCCAAAGTTCAATGTACAGGTAGCAGAACCATGGATACCCATCTTGTGCTCAATACCCGAACATATGACATCATTATGCTCACCTAAACTGCCATCAGGTTTCACTCTATATTTTGGTACTATAAATAAAGAAATACCTTTTGTGCCAGGTGGATCGCCTTCAATGCGGGCAAGAACCGGATGAATAATGTTTTCATAAAAGTCGTTATCACCTGCAGTAATAAAAATTTTCTGCCCCTGAATGAGGTAGGTACCATCAGGCTGAGGGATAGCTTTTGTTTTCAGATTGCCCACATCAGAGCCAGCTTCAGGTTCGGTAAGGCACATGGTGCCACCCCATTGTCCGGTGAGCATTTTTTCCAGATACATTTGTTTCTGTTCTTCAGTACCAAAATTCTTGATGAGTGCTGCTGCACCATGAGCAAGGGAAGGATATGATGTAAATGCAAGGCTTGCTGCAGTGAAAATCTCATTACACGCTATTGCTATGGTAAAAGGCATACCCATACCACCAATTTCAGCCTCTTCCATTATGCCGACAAATCCAGCTTCATTATATTTTTTCAATGGGGCTTTGAGTAAATCAGGAATAATTACTTTTTTTGCCTCAGGGTTGTATTTAACACCAATTTTGTCTGCTTCCCTGTTAACAGGATATACTTCTTCTACTGCCATCCTGAATGCCAAATCGATGGTTGCCTCATATATATCCTTATCATGATCAGCAAACCGTGGTATTTTTTTTAACTCATCCAGTTTGAGTAATTCAAAGAGTACAAAATGTACATCCCTTTGATCTGCCAGTTGATTACGCATTGATACAGAAATCATACTATACCCCCACTATTAGTATTGTTAAAATGATTTAAAAAATAAAAGTATAACATTATTAATAACATATATATACATGTCATACTATTTTGTCAATGTATATATTTTTTGTAAGTATAATTTTGTATATTCATTAATAATATTATTATTTAAAAATAATATTATGAACATAATAAAAAATAATAATTACTCTTGTGCTCATGGAAGCAGGTATTGTTACATTATGTTATTTTAAAGGGTATTTACTCATTATCGCGAAAGTATTACCAAAAATGATGAAAATAAGACGATAATTATTATTCGCATTGTAGTGATTGCTCTGAGTGGTTCGACAGGCTCACCAACCTTGGTTCGACAGGCTCACCAACCTTGGTTCAACAGGTGGTCCCTGAGCATGTCGAAGGGCGGTCCCTGAGCCCAGTCGAAGTGATTAGCAACCGTTTATAGAAATGTAGAGAAATTGTTCATTGTAAAATCCATCCTCTTTGTGGTGGGAGATGAAAAAGATCATATTGAGGGTATAATCTGTATTGAATATAGATATGCAGGCACTCACAGGCCTAAAGCAACTGCATTCTATGGGGGGCAACGCTTAATGTTGTGAAGTTGAGAAGATATAAATTGGTTACTTTATTATAGTAACTTATATTTAAACAGCACCAGGATAACCAACCATAGTATAATAACAGCAATGGAGATATAGAACAAAGTATATGCCATGGTTATCCCCCCTATCCCAAGGAGAGGGATGAACATACTGGTGATGATTCCTCCACCCATAAATGGTTCATGTAAAAGTTGTTTATAGGCAAATGCTTCCAGTGCGTTAGTTTTATAATCGGGGTCAACAATTCTAAGCAGCATCAGGCCTGTGGCTGTTACTCCCATTGATTGTCCCATTTCAGCAATGGCCCGTTCAAACCAGCTATCGGGAAGTAACCGTTTTGCTAAAACTACCAGGCAAAAAATATTCCACAGTATCCCCCCAATCACCATTATAGTAAAAGGCACTATCCCCTGAATAACAATAACAACCTGAATCATGGAAACTGCGCTAACAATGAGAATATCCAGCGCCATATTCTGAATTCGCCGCACCAGCCCAATATCAATAGTTTCATGTTTGTCAAAACGCTGTGCAAAAAGCTGTACTATAAGGCCGCCAATCATACACAGGGGAAAGAGTGGAAAGCTTTTTATGATAGTACTAATGGTGGTATATGTTGCATGTGACAGAACTGTCTGTAAGCAATACATGCCTGCCAAAAATCCTTCTTTAAGAAGATAGCCAACACCAACAGCAATGCCAACAATTGCTACATGATATGACATGGCATCAAGGGAATCCGTGTGGATAGAGAGGTATCCTGCAACAGGCCTGCGGTCGACGGGGATTATACCTATGGTTTCATCTTCAGGGATATTTTCTATCCGCAGTGAACGGTGTGTATAGCCTTTGCGGTTTGCCCAGTTAATAAGCGCAATCCCACATAATACAGCACTTATGATGCCAACTGTTGCACTTGCCAGTGCAAAATCTTTTCCTTCAGGCCATTTCATCATTTCAAATGTTGGAGCCAGTCCGCTTGCGGTTCCGTGCCCGCCTTCAAAGCCCACTTCAATGACAGCACCAAACATGGCAGGAATGTCCCACACTTTGCTGATAATAAAAATAAATAGCCCCAATCCTACCATATATTGTCCCCAGGCAACTATCTGGCCATATGAAAGTTGTGGGATAGCTTTTTTTAATACTGTTTTAAATGATGGCAATGTAACACCTATAAAAAGGCAGGCAAAGACTATGTTAATAAGAAAAGCAGGCAGCATGGCAAGTCCATCAAACCAGATAGTAAGTGTGTTGATTGATAGTGCTCTGGCTGTCTGATACAGTATAAGCCCAACGATGCCACCCAGTAGCGATGATGGCAGGTATAGCTTCTGGAAAAGTTTAATATGCAATCTGAGATAGTGGCCAACAAATAGCAGGATACTGATAGTTATAAATGGTAACAGTAATTTCATGCAAGCCTTCTTGTCTTGAGGTTTTGGGTAACTATCTCATTTTCTTTTTTTATGAGCGCCAGGTCAAGATAAATTATGCGGCTATTATATATATGTGGTTATTTTGTTTGGCGATAGTTACTGTGGAAACAGTACAGCGCATCATCGATTGCTGGCAAAAAAATTTTTCTTGGTAACTATCGCCCAAATTTGCATATTATCATGGAATTGGTTCACCTTTGCAGAGCATCATCTGCGCCTGTGGTGAATACATACATCCCAGTGGTTTTTTACCATCAATACCCAGGTCACGCAGATTTTGTGCCATACTATGATTGCTCTTTATATTAACAGCGCATTTTCCTGAAAAGCCATAAGCTATTTTGAAACGCGTGTCAACCACAGTCAATGTCCTGAGGGCAACGCCTTTATGTGTTGTATGGGAAATAAAGGAGGCATTTTTTAGCTTTGGTGTGGAAATAACTCCAATGTTTCCTGCCAGTGTTACCAGAGGTTCATTAAGATTGGGATCATACACAACGCCCTTAAAATAACGATTAACAAGTGTAAAATCTATTCGTGTTACAAACTTTGGATAGTTCCATACTTCTTTGCCTGCAAGGTATGCAATCTCAGTGGTTACTGGTAGATTAATAACATATGCTCCAACCTGCCATTGTTTTGCATCCTTCAGTATATGGAGCGGTACCACCGATGGTTGCTTTTTGTTCTTTGGATAGCACAAAATTGAAAGGCCAACTTCATTGTAGGGCCCAATAGCTGTATCACGGTATTCAAAAAAATTTAATAAGGCTATTGCTTTTCCAAAAAACGTGCAGGGAACAAATGCAGTTTCAGCTAATTTCTTTTTTGCTGCTTCATAGTCAACGCGGAATATAAAGTGTGCGTATCCATAGTCATAGTAATAAATGGGGAGCTCTACAGTACCTTTTGACATTTTAAATGTTTCTGTAGGGATGGTAAAAAATTGTTCACGTGATAATGTCTTCATGCAATCCTCCTTTTCGTTTATATAGTGTCTATTGCTACATCAGTAGTGTACTGATGTTCAATAATTGCATAGCGGTTAATCTGGTTAGTGCCTTCATAAATCTGGGTTAAGCGCGCATCGCGCAGTGCTTTTTCAACACCATACTCGTGGTATATGCCAGCATCGCCCATTATTGCCATAGCCTGCTTGCAAATTTCAACGGCCATATCTGAAGCATATACCTTGGCAATAGATGAAAGTGATTGGCAGGCTCTAAAGTGGGCACAACTACGCCAAATCGTCATTCGCACTGATTCTAATTTTATGAGCATATCAGCAAGTTCATATTGAATTTCTTTATAGTCTATGAGTTTTTTGCCCATATAGTAATTGTGATTACAAAAGTGTAGTGCTCTTTCAAAAGCACCACGAGCATGACCAAGTGCCATTGCAGCAACAACAGGACGGGAATAGTTTAATACATTCTGATTCAGGGCCCATCCACCTCTTAGTTTCCCAACAATATTTCTTCTGGGAACAAAGACATTGTCAAATATAAGTTCACTTGCATCAGCTGCTCTCTGACCCATTTTCTTTTCACGCCTACCTGCGCTAAATCCTTTCATACATTTTTTTACTAAAAAGCAAGTCCATGAATCCACCTCTTCACCTTTTATCTTTGCAAATACAGTAACCTGATCAGCAATTGCCCCATCAGATATAAACACTTTTGTGCCATTGAGAAGATAGCCACCGTTAACAGGTGTTGCCGTTACCTGAATATGTGCATCTTTTGCACCAATGCTATCTTCAACATCGCTTCCTGCTTCAGGCTCAGTGATTGCAAATGCCATGGTTGTGGGCTTAGCAAACCATGCTCCCTTGATGTACATAGGAAGTAAAAATTTTAACCATGTAGGTATATGTCCACTCAAGAGAAGTGGTGCCACACCTAAATGATGAGCTAAGAGCAATAGTGCAAGCCCCCCGCATTCGGTTGCAAATTCTTCGGCAATGACAGCAACCTGTAGGGTTGTACTGCGTAAATAAGGCATGAGTGCTGCACTGCCAAACGGGAAAGGCATGATGATAGTCTGGAATCCCCAGCGAGTTGCTTCTTTTATCAGTGGTTGTGGATCAAAGTCATACGGGTTATTGTCAACTACAGGTGCAAGTGGTCGTATATATAGCCTGGAAAATGCTTTTGCCTTTTTGCGCCATTTTCGTACTTTTCGTGGCAATACTGTTGTATCATAATCCCACAGGCTCTGATATTTGCCATCAACCAGTAATTTTCCTAAAAGAGGTAATGATTCTTTAGAATATCGTAATGACAGATAGTTATCGATATACATGTTATTCCTCCATTTCCATCTGTGCTATATATTGTTTCATAAAGAATGGTGAACCACCAATGCTCAACAGTGTATTACAATCTCTGAATTTTTTCTCTATACCAAAGTCTTCCATGTAACCGTAACCACCAAATACCTGAAGACAATCAGTGACAGCCTGACTGCAAAGGGTGGTTGCGGTAAGCCTGGTTTGGGCAGCATGTTTTAATACTGCTGAACTATCGACCAATTCAAATGTTACAAGTGCTCTTTTTGAAGCTTCAATATTGGCTTTAGCATTTCCAAGAAGCATCTGCACTGATTCAATGTTTTTTATCAAACCTCCACGCTGGTAGCGCTCTCCAGTGTATTCAATTGCCTTTTGATATGCACTGTGTGCTACGCCTGTTGCGATGGCTGCTAATCCAAGCCAGAAATATGCAAGTAACATTTCAATTGTATGGGTATCAGCAGACATACTGTGTGTAATTTTTGAGTTAAAGCGGGCACGGTAGGTTAATCCTCTGATACCATGTGTTTTAATAGTTTGAAGAAGTATAGTATCGGTATTGTTAAAGTAGATACATTGCCATCCCGTTGATTCAGGTAAGAACACTATTGCATACTGAGGATTGTACCCATATCCCATACTGGTATGAATGAGATAGTTATTTTCCATTGTGTAGTTGATTGGTATCCGTGATGGGTTACACAATAAAGAATAATATGGTGGAAACAATCCATCATAGAGTATTAACAACGGATAATGATAATCGGTTTCCATGTTATTGCGAATTAAAATATTAGCTGCTATTCCCTGGATGTGTACCAGAAATGCAAAAGAAGCGCATGTTTTAGCCAATGTTGCAAGCATTATAAGGGAGCTTTGTATAGCATCGTTTGAATCGATTGTTTGCTTACCCCATACACCATAGTCATAACCTGGTGCGCTTGCATTTGCTTTTGCGATAATACCGATAGCACACGCTTCATCTACCAGGGATGGTAATAGCGTAAAATTGCCATCGGGATGGTGTTCGTCTATGTAATGTAATAAACTCTTTTTACAGAAGTTTGCAGTTAATTGTTCAAATTCAGCAATAGTGGCCTGCGAAAGCGTATCCATGGTATACTTTCCTCCAAACTACTGGTATAATATTGGTTTTGATACTATCATATTATGCTATTGTTGTCGACTTGTGTTATAACAGTGGACATGGTAAGACAATATTACTTTATTACAATTAATGGTGCGAGTTTTTATAATCTTCTTTAAAAGAAGAAGGAGTTTTGCCTGTATATTGCTTAAATATTTTATTGAATGTGGATTTTGAATTGAAACCAACATGATACGCAACCGATATGATGTTGGCATCAGGATGCTTTGCGAGTATATGCTTTGCTTCTTCAATTCTGTATTGGTTTACAAAATGATTGAACCGCATATTGCAGTATTCATTTAAAAATTGTGATAATTGATGGGGTGTTATATTGAGTTTGTAAGACAGGCTTTCAAGATTAATCTCCGGGTCTAAATATAGCTTTTCATGCTTCATTATATTTAAAAGCTGGTGATGTAGATATTCTTTGTTAATATTTGATAAATAATTTCTTTCATATTTCTTATTTCGTATAGCATCAGCTATTCTGTGGAATAACAATGGGAATCGTCTGTTAGTTAGAAAAAGAATTACTATGACAGCTATAGTCATATATCCTGCAATTGCATAGTAATGGCTCTTCTTTGTGGTAAGCCAAAGCAGTATAGGTAAGGGGGTTGTTATGTTAATCAGTTCAAGGATTAATGTTAAATATAAGCCTTTACGTATTTTGACATCATTAAAAACTTTACTGCATTGATAGATAAAGTAAAGCTGATAAAGTACAAATAGTATTCCTCCTGAAAAAAGAAGAATACTGAAAACATTAATATGCTGGGAATAAATAGAAGAAATAATGTTTTCTTTTACATGTGCAGGTAAAAGATAATACATCAATTCAATACAAAATATAACACTAGCTGGCAATAAATGACTTAGTAAATGAATAGATATTGTCAGTGTATTGTGTAATAAGGAATAGTAATATAAGTAATTTAGTGGTCCTATTGCATAGATAGATGTTAAATAAAATATAAGCGATAGTTGTTTTTGAAGGCCACCTGTTGCCATAATAGCATGGTTATACAGAATAAGAGCCACATCAGCCATAACAATGGCGGTAAGGTAATCAATTTTTGTACGGCGAGCCCTTCCAGTAATTTGTTCAATGCCATGCAGTAAGGTGAAAATTGCTCCAAATACGATGATGTCAAATGATGCATTCATTATAAACAGTAAAATAGATGAAAATATTGCAAAACATCAATCACATACTGTTAAGTATATATATTCTTGATTATCAAGATGTGCAAAAAAGGCAAATGGATAATTTTTAGGTAATTGCATGAATATTTTCTCTTGCAGTAAGAGTAAGCATGAATTGTATAGAAGTTCTAAAATTTTTATTATTACTAATGTCTGCACCTGCAATAGTTTTGATTTTCCAATATCTGGTAGTGAAATAACATCAAATAAAATATCTGAAATCATATCAATATCACATCCTCCAAACTGCGAAAAAATAGTGTTAGTAAATTTCAGCTCATTATAAATATTTTCTGCTTTTGGAAGCAATGGATGGGTAGGGTCAGAATAGGTCTTTTTAATGATATAACCTTCATATGCTGATGCTAAAATTATAGAAGGAATAAAATATTCCTGTTCTGGAGCATCAATTAATAGTGTAATTGTCTGAATGCTTTCATTCTTTAATTTCCGGGCATATATTTTTAATGTGTTAGAAAGATCATTGGTCATAGTGTGGATAATTTCAGTATCATCAATACATGAAAAGTCCTTTAAACATGCTGCAACTTCTTTACTCTGAGTACTGGTTAATAGTTCCTGATAATAATTTTGATACGTTTTTGTAAAAGGATTATTTAGAGTATTATGTAACATTGTCACCTTCGTAGCTTTGTTATTTAACTAACACAAATTACTATTTTTAATCATAGTTAATATCATTCGTCTATTTGATAAAAATTTTCATCAAACTCAGGTTTATTTTTATAACGTTCCATATAGTATGTTGGTGCTATATCCAGATGTTCAAAAATAAGTGGATTGACTTCAATACCAGCTTGATGTAAAGCCTTTACTGTTTCTTTGGGATCAGGGGGACAACCTTTGACAGGAATTGCATGTATACTGGTATTATTTTTATGCAAATTTACCATACATTGGCCAAGCAATACAGTAAATTTCTTGCCTGGTGTGGGTTGCATCTTTTTGCCAGTGAGTACTTCAACATCATGCCAGGGTTTTCCCTGCCATGCAAATGTTATGGCTGTTAGTACTGCCCCATTGAGTGCTGCACAGTAGGTGCACATGGTACTATCATATTTTGGATAGGATAGTCCCTGCACACCCATTTTTTGTAATTTCTTGGGTAATGTCCCATCTTCACTATAAGGGAATGTATATTCATGGAATGAAGCAAGAGCATCAATTGATTGGCCGCGTATTTCTATATCAGAAAGATCAACATTGCGTCCTTCATTTTTAGCTGCCATTTCAAGATATGCGATAGTAGCTGGATCATGTCCCAGTACTTTGGCACCTACAAAATCAGCTGAAAGGGTATCTTCTGAAGCAATGATGATATTGCTTTTACGTGGTTTGCCGTCAAAACTGGGACCCCGCTCCAATGTAAATATGCCATCGATAATGGTAGCTCCCTTAGGTAGCAGAGTGTATAATCTGGAAATCATGTAATGAAGATTTTTATTTTCATCAGGATTGTGAAATTTTTTGCGTGATGCGATATTTACCAATCCTTTTAAATTTTTAAGCCCAAGGCTTACAACAGTTTGAGCATGAGTTTTTAAGACGGGAAGATTTATAAGAAAGTCACTATGCAATGGATCTGTATTAAGGCTTATATCAATGTCATTATCAAGTGCAACTTTCTCAAAAGGTCTATCGAATATATTTATAACTTTTACTCCATAACGATTGGCTAATGTAGAATATCCTAAATATTCAAATGCATGGTTAGCTGTTTCTCTATCATTGGGTTTCAGTGTTACTATGCCTTCACCTATGGTTATATCGTTAACACCGTAATCCTTTAATAACTCTACAGCCTCAAGTAATACTGTAGATGTTGTAATAACACCCCATTTTGGAAAAGGAACCCTGGCCCAGAATACAATATTTGGTTTAATAAAAACTTTATCAGATGGTTTTAAATTGCTGAATGCTTTAGAAAGTTCTATTGATTCTTTAACATTTCCCTTAGCATTGTATTGGGTTAGAGCAACAATATGGTTCATGGTATCCCTCATGTATAGATAGATATTTATTTATATGTAGTTATGCCCCAACCCTACTGTTATAGTAACAATTATGCATATGTCAAGTTGTCAAGTATAAAAAAAATTGTTGAAAACATACATATTAAGCGATAGTTATTATTTTATTTATTGCAAAAAAATTATATATTTCAGAATATGTTGATCATTTTTTTAAGGTGATGGTATGATAAAAAAAATTCTTTATGTGTTATATCAGCCCTATAAATGGGTTGTATTTTTACCATTTCTTGTTGTATCAACATTGTTTTTTGGGTTTTTAACAATTATTCTTGTTCCTTTGACAAACCCCAAAATAGCTAGTTATATATGTGGTGCCATATGGTCAAGACTCAATGGATATATGACACCTATGCTGGTAAAGGTACATGGAAGAGAAAATATTAATCCTCAACAATCATATGTTATTGTATCAAATCATCAAAGCCATTATGATGTATTTGTATTATATGGATGGTTGGGTATAGATTTTAAATGGGTTATGAAACAGGAACTGAGAAAAGTTCCAGGCCTTGGCATTGGTTGTGAAAAAGTAGGACATATTTTTATTGACAGATCAAATACTGAAAAAGCACTGGCTTCACTGAATGAAGCAAAAAAGAAAATAGTTAATGGTACGTCGGTAATTTTTTTCCCGGAAGGTACCCGCAGCAAAGATGGAAAAGTTAAGGAATTTAAAAAGGGTGCATTCAAAATGGCATTTGATTTAGGGCTCCCAATATTGCCTGTAACTATAGTGGGAACATCCAGAATTTTGCCGGCTCATACAATTAATTTGTTTCCTGGAGTAGTTCACCTGTATATTCATAAACCTATAGATATTAATAAATATTCTGAGGATAAAATTGAAGAATTGATGGATACTACAAAATCCATCATGACTTCTGTCTTAGAACATTAGTTATTAAACGCTGCTCCTTTTTTATACTCACCAAACTATATAAAATGCTACATTGTTAGTAGTTTATTCCATTACATATTAGTTGATCATTTTTCATATTTAAAAACAGTTATTCAATAATTGCATAAAATTTTTTTATATTTTTCTTTGCAATATGAGATACAATTTATATTGTTCCGTATAATTTTTATTGAATAGTTATATATTAAAATATTTTTAGGGGTTGAAAATGAAAAGACATGTAATACAGATAATTTCTATTTTACTTTTATTACATTTTACCAATTATGCATTTGCAAAAGAAAATAACATACTATCCCAGAATCCAGGAGAACCTACAGACACCGATATTGTTGTAGGTCAGGTAAGTAATGATACACGTGATAATACATCAGATGCTATGAATCAACCAAATGGGAATAACTGGCCAACACCATATACACTGGTTGCTTTTATTGGCATCCCGATTGGCACGTTAGTATATGGGATGGCAACATGGAATTGGGGTGAAGAAGACGGTTTCCATGTTCGACACGAAGGTTTTTTTGGTCAGAATACAGCTAATGGTGGTGCTGATAAAGTTGGCCATGCTTTTTCACATTATCTGGCATTCAGGATTATGCACAATTATTATGATTGGTCAGAAAATGGTAAAAATACCAGATGGTTTTATTCTATCACAACAGCAGCTGCTTTAGGTCT
>JARYLT010000046.1 GCA_029907515.1 Spirochaetota bacterium
GCCTTCCCTATATCCTTTCTTCAGTAAATATAACTAAAAAAGAATTTATATCAAGTAATAACCAATATACGATGACAGAGTGGGTTGCTTCAATTCGACTTTGAAGGGACTTGCAATGACGACAGTAGTACGTCACTGCGAGCCAAGCGTGGCAGTCTCAGGTCAACTGCAATGAATGTATGTCAAACGACGGGATTCTTCGGCCGCCCCGATAAAGTCGAGGCGTCCTCAGAATGACAGAGTTGCAATTGTATCTGAACTTGCAATGACATCTATATATAATTCCATGCAAAAGGAGTATTTTATTTGTTATGCATATCCTGAAACCTGTAATCAATATAGTATTAGTATTCCTTCTTTCCTGTAGTGAATATGGATACTATCAGAAAAAAGGGCAGGAACTTTTAAAACATTATAAGGGTAATTACAGCATCGTTATCAGTAAAAAATCATTCATGTTATTTGTTGTCAGCCGTGAGGGTATTGTTGCAAAATACCGCATAGGATATGGGTTAAATCCTGATAAAAAGCCAAAGTTGTATGCAAATGACAACCGTACGCCAGAGGGGCTATATCATATAACTGAAATTTTAAGCATGGATGCTCCAAAAAAATCAAGTGCCTATAAAACTCTGCTGGGAATGAATAAAGTATATTTTAAGGCAAAGGATGGGCACTATAAGTTTGGTCATCCTGATGTTGATTTAGGCGATAACGCCTATGGACCACGATTTTATTGTATTTCATATCCAAATAAGGAAGATGTTAAAAGGTATGAAGAAGCAAAAAAGAATGGCATGTTGCCACAAAATAAAGGGAAGGTGCCATCAATAGGTAGTGGTATTGCAATTCATGGCAATAATGATCCGGACTCCATTGGGCAGCTGGCTTCAAGCGGTTGCATACGTATGTATAATGACGATATAATAGAATTAGAGCAGTATATTCAGGTTGGTACACCGGTATTAATACTTCCTGATTAAAAATATTGCATAAATTGTGTTGACATTTGCAATTCATTGCATAATGGTTGCAGTGATTTTATCTGTGTATTTATTGCGTAAAAGCATATCAGGCTTTCTATGGGTCTGAACATGCTTTATGTGAATCTACTAACTAAAACATAAAAGTGAGGTAACAACGTGTTTCCATTTGAGATAGCATATGCAGCCAATGGTCAGCAGGCATCAAGCCCATGGGTAAGCATAGTCCCGCTTGTCTTGATGATATTGATTTTTTATCTTCTTTTGATACGGCCAACACAAAAGAAGGAAAAAGACCGTATGAAGATGATAGACCAGCTTAAAAAAGGCGATAAAGTCCTGACATCAAGCGGAATGATTGGCGTGGTGGTAAATATTAAACCTGAAGAAAATATCATTACCCTGAAACTTGCAGAAGGCGTAAAGGTGGACTTTGTCAAAAGTGCTATTCAGCAAAAGTTATCGTGATGTATTAATGATAAAATGGTATTGACAGGAACAATAGTATGAAACAGTGCCGTAATATTTTTGTAGTATTGTGCGTCTTGTGTATGGTATGGCTGTGTGCAACAGTGATACCTATTTATGCACAGGAAACACCATCCACTACTGTTCAGTCACCTGAAAATACACCGGGCAATGAAACACCTGTACAGGAACTATCGCCCCAGATTCAAAAAGAAACATCAAAAAATGAAGCTAATGAACCACAGTTTGTGAAAAAAGAATCAGCAGATGCCACAAAAAAGGAAGAAAAGAATCCGGCCGCTACAGCACCTGAAACAACGCAAAAAACTGATGCTCCAAAAGGATTGAAAGTGGATAGTAAGTCGCTGCTCAGTATTACTGATGGTGCTTTCAGGTATTCCCGCATTCCTGGCATAACCATTGAAGAAAATAATGAACAGATAATTGCACACATAGAACAAGAAAAACAGAATATAGATACTGACGAAAAAGGTTTATTTGGTCTTAGCAAACAGGCATCTGACCGTATGGCAAAAATTATTTTAGTAGTAATTATTTTTTTTGTGTTCATCCTCTATCGGATGAGGACCAGAAATACTTCAGGTAGCGTTTTGCGCAGATTTCCAAAATAATGCATAATAATACATGAGGTGTACATGACACGGGGATTATTGTATAAAGCTATTTTTATAATCTGTATTGTGTGTTTTGCTACTATGCTCATTTTGCCTACCATTGGGGAAAATACTCTACAGATAGTGTTAAGCCAGACATCTACTGAACAGGATTTACAGACGATAAAGCAGCGATTTCCTGAATCAAAGTATAAAATTGTGATTAAAGATAAAGAAGTGCTTGTTGAAGGGTACAATCTTAATGTAGCAGTAATGAATGAAATAAAACGCTACTCTGGTGTTGTGGATGCCAAACTTTTACCGCACTGGTCTGAAAAGGCGCTGCTTGCAAAGAAGATAAATTTAGGCCTTGATTTGCAGGGTGGCTCATATTTAGTGTTACAGGCAAATTACCACAAGATAGAAGAAAAAACTGGCAAGCCACTGACCAACGCTGAAAAGAATGAAATTACCGAACAGGCATTGGAATTGCTTCGTAACCGTGTTGACAAGTTTGGCGTGGCTGAGCCTTCCATCAGGCCAAAAGGCAATGATGCCATTGAGATTCAGCTTCCCGGGGTGAAAGACCCAGAAAGTGTAAAAAAAGCAATTGGCACTACCGGGCGTGTTGAGTACCGGCTTGTTGATGATGCGTATACTCAAAAAGCCAATCAGTGGTTAAAAGAACACTTTGCAGGCAAACCACTGCCTGAAGATCAATTGGAACTCAATAAACTTACCGACACAATTAAAAATGCAATAGCGCTTCCTGACTCATTAGAGTTGTTATATTATTATGAACGCAATCCGCAAACAGCCAAATTATTTCCGGCATACCCAATAGTCCTTGAAAAGAAGGTTGCACTGGCAGGCAATGACATAAGCAAGGCATGGGTTGCTCCTGATGAATACCAGCAGTTAGCAGTTCATTTTAATACCACACCGGAAGGTGCTGCAAAATTTGCAGAAGTTACCGGTGAAAAAAATCACGGCAAAAAACTTGCCATAGTTATTGATGATAAAGTCCGCAGTGCACCATCAATCAGGGTGCAGATAAATACCGGGCAGGCAATCATTCAGGGTGATTTTACCTATGAGGAAGTAACCGCACTTGCACGAATTATTAAAGAAGGTGCATTACCTGTTGATTTAAAGATAATAGAAGAGCGAACGGTGGGTCCAACACTTGGTATCGATTCAATTCAAAGCGGTGTAAAGGCGTTCATTGTTGGCATTGCGGGTATAATGCTATTTATGCTCATTTATTACAAATTTGCAGGACTGATAGCCGATATAGGCTTGCTTCTTAATGGCATATTCATGTTAGCGTTACTATCGTGGTTAGGATTTACACTAACGCTTCCCGGTATTGCTGGTTTTATTTTAACAATGGGTATGGCAGTGGATGCCAATGTTATTATCTATGAACGAATAAAGGAGGAACTGCGAACTGGCAAAACACCACGAGCAGCAGTGGCTCAAGGGTTTGAAAGAGCATTCTGGGCAATCTTTGACTCAAATATCACCACATTGCTTTCGGCATTTGTGCTGTCGCAATTTGGAACAGGTCCAATTAAAGGGTTTGCAGTAACCCTTTCTATAGGTATTATCAGTTCTATGTTTGTTGCACTGTATATTACAAAGTTTATTTTT
The DNA here is from genome assembly GCA_029907515.1 of Spirochaetota bacterium. GTDB lineage: Bacteria > Spirochaetota > UBA4802 > UBA4802 > UB4802 > UBA4802. The sequence continues at coordinate 3,719 of JARYLT010000046.1, forward strand.
GAAATAATAACTTCACGTGGTTCACTGAAAAAATTAAGTATTTAAGGAGTGGCACCTTGGAAAAGATAATTCCTTTTATAAAATACAGATTTATTGCCTATGCAGTTACAATAACATTAATTGTAATATTTTCATTGCAGACCTATCGCAATGGCGGTTTTAACTGGGGCATTGATTTTGTTGGTGGTATTAAGCTTACTGTAAAATTTGACCAGGGGGTTGATACCGCACAGATTCGTAAAGTGTTGACCCAGAATAAAATTAGTGCAGTAATTCAGCAGGTGGGGAAAGAAGAGGATAATGAATATCTAATTTCCACCAAACTTGCCAGCCGTACTGAAAATGTTGAGGAAAGTACCAAAGAACTAAAAGCTGTTATTCAAAATAACTTTAAAAATATTGAAATATTGAGTATAGAAACAGTAGGTCCAGCTATTGGCGATTTTCTTAAAAAATCGGCAGGGAAATTAATTGCACTTTCAATCATAATTATGACATTATATTTAGCATTCCGGTTTGAATTGAAATATTCCATTGGGGCAATAGTTGCACTGGTACATGACGTTGTACTATCAGTTCTTTTCTGCGGATTTGCAGGTATTGAGATTAATATACCGATAGTTGCCGCTATCCTTACCATTTATGGATACTCGGTAAACGATACCATTATCATATTTGACCGTGTAAGAGAAAATTTACAGATTAAAACCAAGCAAACATTTATTGATGTGATTGATAAATCAATCACACAGACAATATCCAGAACACTGCTTACTGCGCTTACCACATTGTTTGCTGTATTTGCCCTGTATATGATTGGTGGAGAAGGCCTTAACGAATTTGCCAGTGTACTGTTGTTTGGTATAGTTATAGGAACGTATTCATCTTTGTATATAGCATCTCCGTTTGTGTTATACTGGGAAAAACTGACATTAAAAAAAGCGTAAGCGTATGCCGTTGCGGCATATTATTATTCTGATAGTGTGTATTGTAGCAAGCTGTAATGTCTTTGCTCAAGGATTAGATAATCCCTATAGTTATACTGCTATAGCAGGGTTTGCAAATCAACTCGTTGAACAGAGGGAATACTACCGGGCATATCAGGAATACCAGCGCTTATACTACTACTTTCCTTCGTTGTATTCGTATGATGCTTTTCTTATTGCTTCATTGTATTGCCATTATCAGGGCAAACAATACCATTCAGTTCTTGAAAAAGTGAAAAATCAATCCCCAATAAACCTTCCGGTCTGGATTTATGGCTTTGACAGTGCCTTTAGCGGTATGCTGTTATCACCACAGATAATGGACGTGCAATGGCAAAAAGACGTCAATCCGGAATATGAAGCAATGATACTGAAAAGAAAGCTTGCATGTTCATTGTTGACAGTAGATAATTACAATGAACTATCGCCCTATACTGTTATTGCAAAAGAGTTTGATCTGCAACGTATATACCAGTACAGCAGGGTTACACGGGATAAGTTGAAGAACCCCTATGCTGCATTGGGGTGGGGGATTCTTCCTGGAGCGGGTTATATATACAGTGATAATACAGAAAATGGCATAATAGCGGCGATAGTTATCGGTGTATGTGCTGTGGTTACATACTTTGCAGTGGATAGTGGCAACAGTGGCATTGCGTTTGTTACCGGTGCTGCCGGCACATTTTTTTATGGTGGCAGCATACTGGGTGGGTACCTGGCAGCAAAGAGAACAAACAACCAGATTATGAAAGAGTTACATGCATACCTGGAAGAAGAATTGAAATTTGCACAGGATAGAGACATTATTTTTAACAGATATGGAAAGCCAAAAACACAATGAATATATGACGCTGGCACTGAAATTGGCGTTTGGCAAGTTAGGGGTAACGTCGCCAAATCCTGCAGTGGGAGCGGTTATTGTTAAGGATGATACAATACTGGCAACGGGATCCACGCAGGCCTGTGGCCTGGATCATGCTGAGGTTGTTGCCCTGAAAAATGCAACGGGAAACCTTGCCGGTGCTACAATGTATGTGACGCTTGAGCCATGCTGTCACTGGGGTAAAACCCCACCCTGCACTGATGCAATAATAAAGGCTGGTATAACAAAAGTAATTATTCCTGGACTTGATCCAAACCCTGCTGTTGCTGGCAAAGGGGTCAGAGCATTGCAGCAGGCAGGCATTGAGGTTATCTTTTTACGTGAGTTTTCACAGCCGGCAATTGATTTACTGCGGCCGTTTAAAAAAAGTATTTTGCGACACAGGCCATTCATTATTCATAAGGCAGCAATATCACTTGACGGCAGGACGGCAACTACCATGGGTGATTCAAAATGGATAAGTTCACCTGTTTCACGGCTTCTGGTACACCGACTGCGTGCATGTGCTGATACCATCATAGTTGGTAAAGCTACAGTTGAAAAAGATAATCCAGCTCTTACCGTGCGCTACACTGATTTTTCACAGGAAACTGAAAAATTTTATGAAACCAAACAATATACTGCAGTGGGATATTACAATAGCTTCATCAACGGGCTTCTTGAAGCATGGAAAACAGATGTAACTCATGATTTAAAAAAAATAGTGATAGGAGTGCCAGATAAATTACAGAATAGTAAACTTGCTGGCGATGACAATGCTCATTTTTTTACAACACACAAAGAAAAAGATGCGCTTTTGAAGCGGGAGGATTATACCATTATTGCCAAGCTTATTGATAGTGGCAGAATACAGTTTTTGCAATCAGATAGCAGTGTGGATCAGATCCATGAGTTGCTTGACATATTGCATACAAAGGGTTCAATGATTGCAGTGCTGGAGGGAGGGGCACGTGTTGCTGGATCATTTTTTGATTCAGGTGAGTTTGACCAGTGTATGTACTTTTACAGCCCAATGTTAGTTGGTAAAGGAAAAAATGTCATTGAAGGCAAGGGCAGGCAGTTTATTACAGAGTCAATGTCTCTTCACGATGTAACCAGTGTTTTTTTAGGGCATGATATTCTTGTATCAGGATATAAAGAAAGTTATCAGTTTGAGGCGGTGTAAATGTTTACCGGCATTATAGAAGAAATTGGCGTGGTACAATCCGTAAAACAATCAACAAACGGGAAATTAATTTCCATACATGCGCGCACAGTTATTGAAGGCACTAAAGTTGGTGATTCCATTGCCATTGACGGAGCTTGTCAAACTGTAACGGCAATTGGCAAAGATTACTTTACCGTGTTTGCTTCGGATGTAACACTTGGCATAACTACACTTGGTTCATTTAAGACTGGAACACAGGTCAATCTGGAACGAGCCATGCAGCCGCAGGGACGTCTGGGTGGGCATCTGGTGCAGGGACATGTTGATGCAACCGGAAAAATTGTTTCACTGCATACATTGCCTGAGGGGCTTGCAATTTCCTTATCAGTGCCGGAAAACATCAGTAAGTTTATTGTGCCCAAAGGCTCAATTGCCATTGATGGCATATCACTGACGGTGGTGGATAAAAAAGACACCATAGAGCTTTACTGTATCCCTGAAACTATCGCCAATACTACGCTTGCTCATAAAAAAATTGGGGATATGGTTAATGTTGAAGTTGATATTATTGCAAAGTATGTTTATTATATGATTCAAAATATCCAGGGTGGCGATAGTTCACTGGAAAAGAAGCTTAAAGAAGAAGGGTTCTGGGTATAGTATAAATTTTTAATTAAGTTGAGAACAGGTTGTAATGTTATTTCAGTACTATTCATTGAAGTTCTACATTGAGTGGCAGCATAATTTTTTCACCATTATGATTTGCTGATAGATAGATAGCCTGTATCACTTCAAGAGCTTTATACCCATCATATCCGCTTGAGGTAACATTTACTGGTTTGTGTAAACACTGTTTTGCTTCCTTATACAGTTTAACAAAATAATCGGGTTTGCCTTTTGGTGTAACATCAGATGCAATCAGGTCATTGAATCCTTTATAAAATCTTGATTTCTTTGGTGTATAAAGATACAGGTAGCCATTACCGATAACTATCCTGCCCCTGGTGCCAAATATCTGCAATTCAAACATAAAATAATCACGGTAACCGCCAGCTTCCAGTGTTACATGGATGCCAGAGGTGGTAATGCAATGAGCTATCGCATAATCTTCATATAGTGAATTCTGTGAATAGCGTGTGGTATATCCCTGAACCTGTGCTATGCTTCCAAAAAGATACTGCACAATATCAACTAAATGGGTGCCGTCGTGTAAAAGAGGTCCGCCGCCGGATCCTGACTGATGCGTTTTTGACGGGGTAAAGACAAAGCCATGCACCGATGATATGCAACCAATTTTATTGTTGCTAATAAGTTTTTTTACATAATTGTAGCGGTAATCATATCGTCGTTCATGGTTAATAATGAGTGTTGTACTGTGTGTGTTGCATTCGTCAATGAAGGCTTTTGCCTGTACAAGGTCACTGGCAACTGGTTTTTCACATACAATAACTTTTGCGCCATGCTGTGCTGCAGTAATACCAATTGGCGCGTGGGTATGTGTCCAGGATGCAATAATAACACACTGGGGCTTTTCATGTTCTATAAGCTTCTGGTAATCGGTATAACAATGTGATTGAGGGATTCCTGCAATCTTTGAAAAAGCGTTCAAACGTTTTTCATTGATATCACAGGCATGGGTTATAGAAAGCTTAGCAGCTTGTGTGCCGCCATAATGGGTGCATGGCTTATATCGTAAAGGATCATTTTCCAGAAGGAATCCAATCCTGCCACAACCAATGAGAGCAACTACAGGTTTCATGAAACCCTATAAAATGGGTAGATAGGTATCAATTTCATAATCGGTAATGTGGCGATTGTACTGGTCAAGCTCATAGAACTTGTTTTCTATAAATAATTCAATCAGCGTATCGCCAAGTGCTTCCCTCATAAGACTGCTTTTTTCAAATAGTTTCAGTGCATCAGAAAGGTTAGATGGTAATGACTTTGTGGTAAAACCTGATTTTTTTTCATTGAGATTATGAGGTTTGGGCAGAGGGTCATTATGTTCAATACCAGAAAGCCCTGCGGCAAGAATAGCTGAAAATAGCAGATATGGATTGCATGCAGGGTCGGGGTTTCTCAGTTCAACTCTGATTGAATTGGGTTTATCAGTTCTTGATGTGGTAATGCGGATAAGTGATGATGGATTATTGATGCTCCAGGACAGTTCAATGGGTGCTTCAAATCCGTAACTCAAACGTTTATATGAATTTACCCATTGATTGGATAATGCAAAAAATTCAGGCGCGTGTTTCAATAATCCTGCTATGTAATGCTTTGCAATGTCAGAAAGCATTAATTCATCATTACTATCGTAAAAAATATTTACTTCGTTTTTAAATAATGACTGATGTATATGCATGCCACAGCCATTATACTGTGACAGTGGTTTTGGCATGAATGAAGCATAGATATTATTTTGTTGAGCTATCTCTTTGGTTGCTGTTTTAAATGTCATGATGTTGTCGGCAGTGGTCAGGGCATCATCATGGCGCAGGTCAATCTCATGCTGGCTTGGTGCGCCTTCATGATGCGATGTTTTTACTCCAATGCCCATTTCTTCAAGTGTAAGAACCATCTGGCGTCGGATATCGCTTGCAATATCAAGCGGAGTCAGGTCAAAATAACCGCCACGGTCAAGTAGCTGTGGTGATTCAGAATTTTTGAATAAAAAGAATTCAATTTCCGGACCAACATAAAATAAATAGCCTTTGTCGGATGCTTTCTTAAGATTTTTATACAGAATGTATCGAACATCACATTCATAGGGAGTCATGTCGGTATTATAGATGTAACAGAACATGCGTGCTACTGAATTGCTCTTTGGGCGCCAGGGTAAAATTTCAAAAGTTTCAATATCGGGCAGGGCTATCATTTCTTTTTCGGTTTTGCGAACAAATCCATGAATTGTAGAGCCGTCAAAACGCACTCCTTCCTCTAAAGCATCTTCAAGTTCGTTAATGGTTATGGCAAAACTTTTTAAAAACCCTAAAATGTCGGTAAACCATAACCGTATAAACTTCACATCATTGTCATGTGCCGTTTTTAAAATATATTCGCGGTTGTCCACTATCGTATACCGTTCCTCTTAATTCCATGTATTGAAGCTATTCGTATAACAGCTTCATAATATTCTTCTCTTGAAATCTTTCCTTCGGCCATTTCTTCATACAGCAGTCTCAGGAGCAGATAAAACATACACCGCCTCCTTTGCATTGATATGTGCTGCTGTTGTATTAATCGGCCTGAAGGTTTAATGAAATTAGAGGAAGTATGGCTTATTTTGTCAATTAAAAGCTTATATATATAAGCAAAACAAATATGATAAGCAGAAGCACAAACAATGATATTATGACATACGTTAACTTTGAAAAACCAGCATCTTCATACGTTGTTGAAGCAGCCAGAGGTTTTGGTGGGGATTTTGGTATTGATTTTTGTGTTAAGGGGCCATCAATGATGGGATCATACAGACGCAATTTAACCTGACGTTCATCTTCAATACACTTGCCATAAATACCAGGTCCAATACGGGTAAGTATTTCAATGGGCTCATTTTTTCCATCAGATTTTATATCTATGACTTCTGTAGCTATTGGCTTTATATGATTCTCAACACGTAATCCCAATAGATCAATGAAATAATTTGCCCTATCGGTATTGGGTATTATTTTTGTCATTATTTTATCACCAACTTTTAATTCGTAGATAGGTTTACCTTTTACCGGTGCCAGAATGGGCTGAATATTCAATATAACAGCGCCCTCTTCCAGTTCAGCTTCAGCAGTTGATGATTTTTCCTCGGGTTGTGTATACCTTTTTTCTTTTGTCTGGGCAAATTCTTCAGCAGTCACTTCCTGAATGCTCGTTTCAAGTACAAGGTTTTTATCATGTATAACCCTGTTAATGGTATCAAATAAAAATGTATCAATACTATCATAATCATAATTGTTGGCATAGTCGTAAAGCTGATTTGTTTTGGTATCCTCGTTGGCAATTTCCTTAAAATTATCCATTATTGATGTGGTTAAATTTGCGTTAAAATTGCCTTTCCATTTTAATTCCAGGATTACCTGTTCATATTTATCCCATGGGAGGTGTGGTTCATTTTCATAGATATTGGAAAATGTTGAAACAGCAACATTGTATGTATCAATCCGCCTGTCCTGATTAAAGATAATAATGAAAAGCCCATATAAATTCATTGAAAGGGCTTTGAAGCGGCCTTTTATAATAATTAAATGGTCACTGAAAAGATTGTCATTTTCGCTTTCTATAGCCATACATTATTCCACACAAAAAATATTTGTTTATAGTATGTATCGGCATGTATATATATTTTACTATAAATCTTGATAACTATCGCATAGTAAAAATATGGTATATTCAATATAGTGACATAGATTGTAATAATATTGTCAATATAAAAATTTTTTATTTGATTAATTTTACAAGTATATTGTTTATAAATCAACATTGGATAAAAGAAAAATGATGAGGAACCCTATGAAAGGGATGGAACTGCTTACTGACCTGTACGAATTGACAATGATGCAGGTTTACATGAAAACAGGCATAATACAGAACCATGCTATTTTTGATATGTTCTTCAGAAAAAATCCATTTAATTCCGGTTATGTTGTTTTTGCCGGATTGGAGCAGCTTATTGACTATCTGCAAAACCTTTCATTCTCAAAGGAAAGCATTGATTATCTGTATTCATTGCATATTTTTTCTGATGATTTTCTGGATTATTGCAAATCGTTTCGTTTTACTGGCAGCATATTTTCATTTCAGGAAGGCGATGTAGTTTTCCCTGAGGAACCAGTAATCAGAGTAGAAGCGCCATTAGGACAGGCTCAGCTTATTGAGACGGCATTGCTTAACTGCATAAATTTTCAGTCGCTTATTGCAACAAAGGCAGCACGGGTATGCTATGCTGCAAAGGGCAGGCAGGTGATTGAGTTTGGTTTGCGGCGAGCTCAGGGACCTGACGGGGGTTTAAGTGCAAGCAGGGCTTCCTTTATTGGTGGGTGTATTGGTACATCAAATGTTCTGGCCGGGAAAATGTATGGTATACCGGTGAAGGGCACCCATGCACATAGCTTTGTCATGGCATATGATAGTGAAGCTGAGGCATTTACTAATTATACAAAGGCATTCCCTGATAGTTCAATATTGCTGGTGGATACCTATGATACGGTACACTCGGGTATTGTTAATGCGATAGCAGCTGCAAAAAAGCTTCTGGCACAGGGAAAACACCTTGCAGGTATCAGGCTTGACAGCGGTGACCTTGCCGATTTGAGCAAAAAGGTGCGAAAGTTACTGGATGAAGAAGGTTTGGACTATGTAAAAATTGTTGCTTCAAATGACCTGGATGAGTTTCGTATTGATGAATTGCTGCGACAGGGGGCTCCCATCGATGTCTTTGGAGTAGGAACCAGGCTTGCAACCGGCTATGGCGAATCAGCCCTTTCAGGAGTATATAAAATGGCTGCAATAGAAAAAAATGGAGCGTTAATTCCAAAGATGAAAGTATCGGATGAAATGTCAAAAGGCACTATTCCCTCACGAAAAAACGTATACAGGTATTATAATGCCGATAATACCATGTGTTTTGATATAATCTGCCAGAATGATGAGATTGTACTGGATGGTGATGTGTATGATATAAAGGGAAATAGATTTACTGTTGATAAAGATCTTATTTCACGATGCATGCATATACCAATTTTTCAGAATGGAACGTTAGTATATCAAAAGCCGTCAATACAGGAAATTCAGCATCATTGCCTGACCAACATGCAATCGCTCCCTGAATCTTTAAAAGATTTGTATAACCCGGATGAATACCAGGTATACATAAGTCCAGAGCTTTTCCATTTAGTGGAATCCATGCGGACTGAAATTCATAAGAAAATTGATTAAATATATTTAAAATATAGTTGAAGTTGTTGACTTATATACTATAATGTGGTGGTATTCATATCAGGAATACGCTATATTCTATTCTGGTTGGAGGTTTCAATAGCTATATGAATAGTGAAGATGTAAAAAGCAATAAGACAGGCACTATAACCAGAAATCTTGTGTTAAAAGTTGTTATTGTTGCTTTCATTGTAATTTTTGTATTATGGCTCATTTTTAATATTAAGGATTACGGCAAAGTTAATCTAATACTTTCAAATGAGGAAATTACATCAAATGACCAGGTTTCAGTACAAAAATTTATAGATAAGGACAAGATATATTTTTTTATTGATAGAGTTATCAAGCCGTCTCTTGACTGCAATACGGTTACAGTTGTGATAGATTATTATGAAAACAATTCTTTTACACAGTATAAGCAGATAACTTTTGAAGTAGATAAAAACTTTAAATATTTAAGCACATATATACCTCAGGAATATTTTAAAAGAAATGGCAAATATCAGATAAAAGTGTTGCTGGATGGCAAACTTATGGGGACCAGAGAATTTGAAGTAGAAAAATAAATATATGAAGGTGTGCAATGAAGCGATTTTCTATCTTATTTAGTATTTTTATTTTTATATGTTCAATTTCTGCAAACAGCTTTGCTGACCAGTTGACTGCTGACAGGGCCATCCAGGAAAATAAAGAATTTATTGAATTTATGGATGTTCCAATATCAAATTTTGGTGAGAAGTATAAAGAAACATTTAAAGACATCTATCAGATACATTTTAATGCAGAAGTGGCATATTTGCAATCAGATTACAATAGAGCTTTCCGCAATGTTTATGAATCACAAAAAAAGCAGGCTGACCTGTATTCACAGGTAGTGCGTGAATATTTAGAAGAAACAAAGAAGTTTTTGGATGCAATATCCCCTGAGGTTATTAAATCCAAAAATAAAAAAGCAAGGCTTTACCTTAACTTAGCATACAGAGACAGGGAGGTTGCACGGACCCATCATACTGTTGCCGATGCTTCAAACCCTAAATTATGTTCAAATAAAATATATAAATATATTGAAGCCATAAAGGTGTTGCGCCGTGCCCGCAGGTATGGTTTTTTAGCCATGTTTGAATCTCAAACTGATGAAACAAAGAAAAAAATCTATAATCACCTTTTTGAGATAGAGCGCGAGAAAGGTAATGTATTCTATGTCAGATTTATTTCAAAAACAGAGCAGGAAATAATTGACGAGATGCAAAAAGAATATTATGATGTTCAGATAGTGGCTATGAATGCACAGCCATCAAAACAGGAAGAAACGTACGAAAAGCGTATAGAAAAACGAGCACGTTTCAGGGATGAACGAAGGGTTGCGGAATATCTTTTAACTGCAGAATTTGAGAAAGCTGAACCAATAATTCGAGATTATGTGAAAGATTTTAATTTTAATCTCATAGTGGCCACTATAGAATTTTTAGTTGCCAGTAAATCATCCATGGTAGGTAGCTTTTCAGTGGAGCAATTAAAGCGATATCATGACGATAATTACTCCCGTTATTATAGCCCTTCAACACTTAACGCTTTTGCCGGTGAAATGAAAGTTGTTGACGCAATAGAAAAAAAGCCTGAAGGGGAATTGCCTGAGGAAAAGCCCCAAACAGATAACAAGCAGAAGTAGCATACTATTTAAAGCAGGCTCAGGGCAGAATCAAATCATTAATGTACAGGATGGCTTTATATGGATAATTCTGAGTTGCTCAATTCAATACACAGAAGAATGATGAATGAATTACTGAATCGTTCTCAGAGCAGGTCAAGCGCTCCACAGCTAAAAGAGATTATTGCAATAGACCAGAACTTACGGAAAGAGATTGCAGATCTTTATACACGCCTGGTGGAACTGGGCGATAAAGAGATGGCAATAAATATTTTGTCGGACCATGTTGCCATCATGGTAGAGATGATAGTTAGCTTTAAAACTGAGAGGTAAAAAAGTTTTCTGAGGTGCAAGCATGAAAAAGCTCATTATTGCTATTCTTGGAATAGTGCTTATAGCATGTTCAGGTGAAGAATTTGGAGGTCTGGGCATTGAAGTGCCTGCCGGTACTGAAAAGGTCAGTAAAAGCAGACCATTTGTTATAGCCAGTGTGTATGAAGGAGGAACCGGATACCAGGCGGGGCTTAAAGAAGGTGACATTATTATTTCCATTGATGGGGTTCCGGTTGATGGTTTGCAATATGATTATATTGTAAAAAATTTATTACGTGGCAAAGTTGGGAGTGTGGTAACACTGGAAATCCAGCGAGGAGACAACTTGATGCTTTTTAGAGTTATGCGTGGGAAAATTGTTTTAAAATAAAATACCATGAAGAAAGTTATAGATAGTATCATACTGGTTTTTTCGGTTCTTTTCTGGGTTGTTATTATTGTAGATAGTATATACTGGTTTTTCTTCTGAAAGAAATAATAGATAGTAATAGCAGGTGGGTTGATGGCTCAAAATATTGTAGCCAAGGTTAAAGATTCAATAGAAAAAATGCCTCCATTATCTCCGGTGGTGCATAAAATAATAATTGTAGCAAATGATGTGACCTCATCAGCACAGCATTTGACGGATGTAATCCAGCTTGACCCGGTATTAACTGCAAAAGTTATACGTATGGTTAACTCTGCATACTTTGGGCTGCCCCAGGAAATTAAATCTTTAAAGCAGGCAGTGGTTATGCTGGGCATTAACACTATAAAGAATGTTGCGTTATCATCTGCCTTAATGGGAAAAATTGCATTGAAGAAGGGAATACTGGACCCTGAAGAATTCTGGAAACATTCTATTGGGGTGGCGGTTGCATCCAAACTTATTGCACAGCGGTTGGGTATTGAAAAAAAACTTCTGGAGGAATTTTTTATTGCCGGGCTTATCCATGATATAGGCAAAGTTTTAATGAATAATTTTTTCCCGGATGAAATGAAACAGATAATTGATACGTCGCAGTCACAGGGCGGATTGATTATTGATATTGAAAAAAATCTTCTGGGTTTAACACATGAAGAGATAGGCATTGCAATAGGGAAGAAATGGAATTTTGAAAATAATCTTCTTTATGCAGTTGGAAGGCACCATATACCGGTTTTAAAAGGTGATTCGGCCATCTATTCCATGGTTGTTCATGTAGCAGATACGTTTGCCAAGGTCATGAACGTTGGATTCAGTGGGAATTATGTTATTGATGCTATTGATGAAGCTATATGGCAAACGCTGGGGATATCTGAGGAGATAGTTTTTGAGGCATTGGCTCCTTTGAGTGATGAGATTCAAAAGGCTAAATTATTTTTGCAATGAGTGAACTGACCGTAACATTCTGGGGTGTGCGTGGTTCTATACCTGTTCCCGGTCCTGATACTATGAAATATGGTGGGAATACTGCCTGCCTGGATTTGCGATCAGATGCAGGTGACTGGATAGTATTTGATGCAGGGACAGGGCTTAGGGTACTGGGCGAATCACTGGATCTGTCAAAAAACTATACTGTCAATTTATGCATTTCTCATCCTCACTGGGACCACATTAATGGTTTTCCTTTTTTCCCTGTTATCTACATACCAGGAAATACGGTTAATATCTATGGCCCTGGAACATTTGAAAAAAGCCTGGAAGAAATAATACGCGGGCAGATGCAGTACAGTTATTTCCCGGTCCGCACTGATGAATTACGTGCCAGTATTCATTTTTATGAAATAAAAAATAACCAGTTTGAAGTTGGCAACTTTAAGGTTTACACGCACCTTCTCAATCATCCGGTAACCTGTTATGGATATAGAGTAGTATATAACGATAAGATTTTTGTTTATCTGGGCGACAATGAGCCATATTATAATGTGTATAAGGATAATGACCCGGAAGTAACTGCATTTGCAAAACAGATGAATGAGCAGCTTATTGAATTTGTAAAAGGTGCAGATGTATTGGTATCAGATGCACAGTATATTCCTGCTGAATACCCAAAGAAAACTGGTTGGGGTCACAGTACAACGCATCATGTTATTAATCTGGCACTTAAGGCAAAAGTTAAAACATTATTTTTATTTCATCATGAGCCTTTACGCAAAGACAGGGAAATGGATGCAATAGTTACTCATTATAGGAATGTGCTGAAGAAAAAAGAGCTATCGCTTGAACTGTTTGCAGCAGCTGAAAGGCAGTCCTTTACATTTTAATCATTCATATATAATGGTATTCCTGCCGGAATTTTTTGCCTTATAGAGATTATCATCCACCTTTTTGATAATATCATCAACCGTTTCAAATTTGCCCAGCATATCCTTGATTGATACAATGCCTATGCTTGCTGTTACTTTAAAATTAAGATTACGGTAGATGTGTTCCGTTTCCATTATTTCCTGTTTCATCCGTTTTGCAACATTGATAGCATCCTCTGCTCTTGTCTCAGGTAGTATGACCATAAATTCTTCACCACCATACCGAAAGGCAAGGTCTGAATCACGAAGCTGGCTTATTATTATTGATGATATCTTCCGTAAAACAATATCACCAACCTGATGGCCGTAATTATCGTTTACTGATTTAAAGTGATCAATATCCAGCATCAGGAGCGATAAATCGCGATTGTAGCGTTTAGAACGTTTAAATTCAAGTTCAATCTGTTCTATGAAATATCGTCTATTGTAAAGCCCTGTTAGCGGATCAGTAATTGAAAGCCACTTTAATATTTCAGTGCGCTGTTCAACCATTTCTTCAAGGTTATTGGAATATTTTTCTAATAGCTTTTTGGATTCAATCAGTTCATTAACTATTGCGTCCTTTTCACGCAACAGTGAATCGGACCTTGCTTTAAATTGTTCAAGTTCTTGTGTCAGCATGATCAGATGTTCTTTTGAGCAGGGGTCAGCAGATGTGTACCTGTCATTAACCAGTGACTGGATTGAACGCAAAAGCATTGTAAAGGGTTTTGCAATAAATGCAATCGCAAAACATGCGGCAACAACATTTATTACAACGAAGCTTATAACAGTGAAAATGGTAAAACCAATAGCTTTATTTATAAAAAGACATAGGCATATAGTTCCTGATACAACGGTATTATACAGAAAAATTTTAATAAAAAGTGAGATGGTAATTTTATGGTGCATACTTATAGAGCCTTATCAATCATAAAGGCCATTGCGAATACCTTCAATAAGAGCTATAACGTTTTTCCCTAAATCAGGGATATAGTAACCACCTTCTAAAATGGCAAATATATGGCCTTTGCAGTAATGCTTTGCATGTGTCCCTGCAATCTGGCCAATTGTGTAATAATCCTGAGTTGAAAGGTTTGCTCCCCAATCTTTTATATACTGGTCAAATCCTGCACTGATACCCAGTATATCAGCACTGCCACATTGCTGCAGTCGTGTTTTTGTTTCATTGATAAAATCAACAGGGTTTGATGACTGTATATTTAATACAGGAACATTAATAGTGGATTTGAAAATGGTATCAGTACCATCACCAAAATGCAGGTCAATATCAAGAATAATGGCTTTTTGAATAATAGAATCAGCTAACAGGCGTTTTATAGCAATGCCCATATTGTTAAAATAACAGAATCCCCAGTTATGATCAGGGTTGGCATGATGTCCGGGTGGCCGTATAACAGCAAAGCTGGGTTTGCCTTCCATTGCCATGGTAGCTGCGGTAATTGCACCACCTGCAGCAAGCTTTGCTACTGTAAAGCGCACTTCATCCTGTTTTTCCATGGTAAGCAAGCCTTCAGAATGGCAGAGAAGTATATCCTCATCAGTGCAGCTTGTGGGTTTTATTATGGGGTAACTATCGCCCAATTCCTTCATTATTTGTTGTACACGTTCCGGTTTTTCCACTGAAGCAGTTACATAGCTGGTTGTATATGCAGGGTCATAGATAATGTAAAATGCATTTTTCATAAAAACATCACTCGCAACATTCACGTTATCGATATGCTTCTATAGTAAATGATTTTGAAATAAATGTCAAATACGTTTTAAAAGGGACGTTCTTTAACGTTAAATTGCCATAGCTCAACCAGTTTTTCAAATTCCTTGTCTTTGGGTTTTCCTTCATAGGCTTTGTTGCGCCTCTTTATAAGGTACATAACGGTACTATCTTCAAGTAGAAATTTTTCCCCTAATGCATTAAGTTTGCGGATGCAGTAATTGAGATTATACGTCTGGAAATCACCTATATGCTGCGACGATGCAATAGTTGGTTCAAATTTCATTAATAACTCTGTAAAGTATAATGCAAGTCGCCATGAATCGGCGCTACCAGAAAGCCCTGCTTTAAAATACATACTCAGCTTTTCATATAAATTAATATTGTGATAGTATGATTCAAATACTATAGATATTAATTCCGGGAAAAGATTGGTAATTTCGATTACATCAATGGGTTCATTGCGGCTTTTAAAATAATCAAAAATCTTTTTACTGGTATCATTATCCAAGGGTTCCGGATCAATGAGTTCAACGAACATGTCTTTAATGATAGTGCGGACTTTACCTGCTTTTTTCAGGTATATCTCTATTTCAACCGGCTCTACGTAATAGTTTATAGGGTCTTTAACTTCCATGCAGTGTAACCATGACCTTAAGTATTGTTTTGTTTTGCTTTTAATTCATTCATCTTCTGTAGTAATACTTTAACCCTCTCTCTGTGTTTAGTATGTATTGCTGCATTCATGGCTTTTTGTGCCAGATGCTCATCAATAATACCTTTATCAATTTTTTTCTCTAATTCATCCAGTAATGTATAAAAGGTAATGTTGAGTGTAAGTAATTTTCTTTCTGATATTCCCCACAGAGTATCACCTGGTTTAACGATGACAACTTCCCCATCTAAAAGAATAAATCTGTTGCCAGGGTAAATCCAGTGTGGATTCTTTTCTTTAAGGCTTTTAATATCTATGCGACTGTAGCCATTCTTTACTGCAACATCATTGGCATAGAAAAAGATATCCCTATCAGAGATATGGATGGTATATTTTTTAGTGAGGTATTCAATATAGCGGGCCTGACGCTCGCGCTCCTGTTTTTCCTGATACAGTATAAACGCATGGTAGCTTCCCACTATAATGAGTATAGCTACAGCTACGCCAGCTACAATAATCCCAGCTTTTTTCAGTACAGTTAAACGCTTTTTCAACTTCTCTTTAGTAATGAGTGATACATCTAGCTTTGGTGTTTGCGTACTTTCTTTTTTCCGTTTGTTTATTGCTTTTTCAATGCTTTTAGCTTCTTTTGCAATTTCTGTGTTGTTTGCATAGAACAGGTCTAATAGCATTTCTAATCGTTTGCGGTCTTCAATAATACGATTACATATATCAGGCAGTGTATGTGGTGCAGGTCGTGATGGCTCATCTAATTGTTCAATGGCTTCAAATGGATATTCCTGAGGTACCTGCACTGGTTGGCACGTCATATATGCATATGAATTATGCAGCATAATCGTGTACCGGTAACTATCGGACAATGGGCGTGTTTGCATTTTATACAGTATTTTTTCAATACGTTTGTACAGGTCGCGGTTAGTTGTTGAGTGGAGTATAACACGTAGCGTTTGGATGCAGTTATACAGTATATGGGGCGATAGTTCCTGTGTAAGAAGTTTTTCTATTTCATCAAAATCTTCATCGGAAATAGCTTGTGCAAATTCCTTGCTGCAACAAGAAAGCATGTCAGATAACAGTTTCTTTTCATCAAGATAATACCGTACATCATATTGATGCGAAGGAATGCAGTAGGTAACATCTTTAATGGGAACTCCCTCACGGTTACTATCGACAACAATAACAGGTGAAAGGCTTGCACAAAGCATTGCTGCTTTTTTATAAATCTCATAGTCAATAATATACAGATTAGCAGCTGTCTCAATGGCCTGAGTGATGCCTGATGGGTCATGTATATAGACAATGGTAATATCTTTTGTGGCAGGTTTTACATTTTTTATGGTAATGATGCAATTATGTGATGATGCAATGTTCTGTATGGTTATGCCTTCGGGATTATCGCATACAAAATTTTTTGATGATTTATGATGCAACGTGCACTGGTTAAAAAGCTTTTGTAAAAGTTTGATTTCATCGTCATTGTCATAAAAAATCCTGAGTCTCCCTCCAGCTGCATTTTTCCATTTTATAAGTGGAATCAGTGGCATGCTGTTGGTGTTTGTGATTATAACATCGCGAATATTTGCAGGGTCAATCTGGAGTTGTGCAAATGCACTGTAATAGTGCGATGGAATACCAACAGTACTAAAAGAATTATTTTTATAAAAGATTGTTGCTCCACGAGTTATAACAAAACCGCAACCAGCATACCGTGGTTTGTTTGAATATTCTGATAGTTTGGAGTGGACCAGTACATCGCCAGGATATTTCTGGTGTATTTCCTTTAAGTCAAACATTGTTTTCTGATTGTGGAGAATCTTAAAGTTACTATCGGTATAAAAAACCCCTAAGAATGTTTCTCTGTCGGAAATAATCTGTTCTTTGGAAAGTTGTGGTATGTCCTGCTCAATGTCAACGATGGTTGCGTTATTCAGGTCAAGCCCAAAAAGCTTTTGAAATTCTAAATAGCGCTTCACAATAAGCTTACTGCCAATATACCGATTTGATGAAAGATAACGGGGGTCAATATTATACTGTTCCCAGGCCGGGTTGCCAGTTATGAGATCAGTGATGATGATATTTTCAATAAGGGGGATTATACGGGGTGTCAGTAACAGGCTGTTGCCAATGCGTATGAATGGCTTTTCGTCATCTGTGGAATCACCGGTAAATACAATAAAGCATTCAGGTGAAATTATAAATAGCCTGTCGTCATCGTTTTTAATTATGTCCAGCAGTTCCATAACCCTCCATTTCCATAATGTGAGATGTTGTTTTGAGAATTGCAACAAATTCATTATTATTTTTTGCATTCAGTATTTGTAACACAACATTAGGATTTGAACATAGCTGTGCTATCTTTGATATTATGAAAATCTGCACATCATTATCATGTTGAGGTGTTATTACCATAACAATTACTTTTGAAGGTTTGCCATCAGGGGCATCAAAATCCAGCCCCTGCGGATGTGTTGCGCATATAACGACTGGTTTTTTGCACTCAGGTATGCGGGCATGAGGTATGGCAACATACTGACCAATGCCGGTACTCATCAGTTGTTCCCGTTCAATTATTGCATGTGCAACCTTGTTTGCATCGTATCCATACCGCTTTTGTATGTGCTGTGATACCTTTTGTATCAGTTCATTGCGATTGGTGCATGTGCACTCAGGAATAAAATTGTTGTCTAAAAGTTCAATCAGGGAAACCTCTTCTTTGGGTTTGAGTATTAATTTTAAAAGTGGTCCTGCAAGCAGTGAAGTTGCAACAGCCATAACAACGATGGAAGAATACGTTGTTGTATTAATAATTCCATACTGCAGTGCAAATATTCCAACAATAATACCCATTGTGCCGCTTGTACTCATCCCAACGCCTATCGCTAAAGAATCTATGAATGTATTGTTGCTGATTTTCCCGGCAATCAGGCTTGCAATAATATTTGAAATGAAAACAACCAGTGTAATCATGCATGCCTGTATAAGTGATAGCTGTGTAATAAGATTAATGCCCAAACCAATTGAGACAAAGAAAAGCGGTGAAAAAAAGTTATCAATGAATTGATTGATAATCTCTTTGGTATGTGCGTTGAGGTGGGGGGAATCACCCAGTATAATGCCACCCATGAATGCGCCCAGGAAAGCATGAATGCCAATGGCTTCGGTTAATGATGCCAGAAACATTGATAATACTAATCCCAGAGTTATGACTCCACCTGGCCATTCAGTGCGTGCCTGAACTATAGGAAGCAGTTCATTAAGGACATAGCGGAAAATTGTTAAAATGATAATTGTTATCAATAGTGTTAATCCCAACGATGTAATAATTGAGATTATTGCAATAGAACCAGTTTCAACTGCTTTAATTAATGATGAAAATAAAATCCAGCCGGTAATATCGTTAACCATTGCTGAGGTTAAAATAATCATTCCCAGATCAGAATGAAAAATTTTGACATCCAGTAGAATTTTGGCAATGACCGGAAGTGCAGTAATAGATGTGACAATAGCAAAGAAAATTGACGACGGTAACGATTTATAAGTGCCTGAAAAAGCTGGGATATACCACGATGCAATAAAACCTGCAACAAACGGAATAAGTATTGAAAAAAAACTAACAGCAGCAATTGATCTACCCTGTTTGTAAATTGATGACAGTTCCACTTCAATGCCAACTTTTACCATGATAAATATTAACCCTAAGAAAATAATGCCATTTAAAAGTCCGGTTGAAGGAAACAGCCATGTAAAAAAATTAGGTGCTATGCTGCCTGTACATGTTGGTCCAAGCAAAATTCCTGCAATAATCTGTCCTATAACTGCAGGCATTTTGAAACGTATAAATAGCTCACTGAAAATTTTTGCAATAATCAGCATTATACTGATTGAAAGCAGTAATGTTAATATTTCATTGGAAGATAAATGCATCAGTATTATTCCACACTATTTACAATTGCATTGCTAACTATATATAACAGCAAGAATCTTTGCTGGTGAATCAGTTGCGGTATCCACTCTATGTGGCACTATTGAATCATAGTAAATACAGTCACCAGGGTATAAAATATCAGAGTAATCGGCCAGCTGTATTTTTACCTGGCCTTCAAGTACATAGATGAATTCTTCGCCTTCGTGACTGTAGGGCTGCCCACCAGTAACAGGTTCAAGTGTTACAATAAAGGGCTCCATGTGGCGATTAACCTTTTCTGGTGCAAGGGATTCATACGTATATCCATAACGTACACCTTCTTTTGATGCAACACGAGATGTTAGCTGCCGTTCACTACTGCGAACAATGGTAAATGGTGCTTCTGTTGTTTGCCCAAAGAATCTTCCCATCTCTAGATTAAGGGCATGTGATATTTTTATAAGTGCTCCAAGGGGTGGTGATATAAGATGATTTTCAATTTGAGATATAAATGCAGATGAAAAACCCGTTTTTTCAGCCAATTCATGTAATGACATGCCTTTTGCTTCACGGAATTCTTTTATCTTTTCGCCAACTTTAATTTCACTCATGGGCATGCTCCTTTTTAAAATAGAATTTATTAGAAATGACATTGTAAGCTTGGCAATCTCTTTCCTGAAAATGAGATTGCCACAATCCAATTGTATTGAGATGTGCAATGACATTTATTACTTTAGTTTTACAAACGTAATCTTACTATTAATGACGGGACAACTCCTCCCGGAAATAGCAGTAGTACCATTTACTATTTTCAGGATTTTGTAAAAAAAGTCAAATAGAATAAGTGAATGATTAAAATTGTGAATGATGAGGTTGTTCTTGCTTTACATTTCATTCAATACGTTAGGTTCTGGAGTAAATACTGATAATATATGTATTTCACTTGTATGAAATTAATATCACATGAGTGAAAATTAACAATCATTATTAATAAAAAATAGTGAATACTTTTAATAAATATGTTGACATTTATAAATCGATAATTTTATATCATTAAGAATCCCTTATATAAATTTTTAATAAAAGTTTTAGAACAACTGTATGTCATATCAATTATTAAAAAGGCTAAAAATATTTTGTGAATTCATTACTGTTGTCTATGTTGCCATTGCACTATTTATTTTTCTCGGGTGCAAACATAGCAATTCATCATATCAAAATAATCATGATATTACACAGGACTATCTTACTATAGTATCCCACACGCCGCAAAATGATGAAGTGGTTTTTGCTGATAGCTTTGTTACGGTTACCTTTTCTCATGATATCGATATGAGTACCGTGAACGCTTCCACATTCTATGTGCTTGATGAAAGAAGCTTAAACATAAGTGGAACGTATGAATACCATCCAGCTTCCAAAACATTGCGTTTTATACCGTCAGGTGGATTTGAGTGGGGTGGTAGATATACAGTATATATCACAACCGGTATTTTCAACACCAGTGGCTTACACATGCAGCAGGAGTATAGCTGGTCGTTTACCATTGCACCATTTTATGACACCCAGAAACCGCGTATTGATGTATCATCAGTACAACCTGTAGGAAACAATGTGGATCAAAATGCCATTATATCATTCAGAATTATTGATAATGGGCATATAGATATTACAAGTATTCCGCAGGGAGTTGCTATAAAAAATTTAAGTGGGCAAAATGTTGAGTATACCTATACGTATATAGCGGAAAACAAAGAAATTAGATGCATACCCAGCCCGTCATTAATAGAAGGCCAGGTTTATTTGGTACTGGTAACCGATGAATTGCATGATGAAGCAGGCAATCCATTAGAAAATCCTTATAGCTGGCAATTTACAGTGCGGCCTATCCCTCCCCAGGTGCTATCCATATACCCTGCAGATGCACAGACCAATGTATCAATTGGCCAGCATATCAGCATTGTGTTTAGCGAACCTGTTTGTGAAAATACCTTGCAACAGGGAATATCAATAGAAGATAGCGAGGGTAGTGTTGAAGGAACATTACAGTATAACCCTGAAAACCATACGGCAACATTCATACCCAATCAATTAGAATTTTTCACCGACTACACAGTAACTGTCACCCCTGCTATAACAGACACCAATGGCATTCCACTTGATCACAATTACACAAGTACATTCAAAACCATGCAGGAGAATATCAAGCCTGAAATTATCAGCATAACTCCTGGAAGCCCAATTGATGTGACAACGGTATTCCAGATACAATTCAGTGAACCAATGGATGCGGATACACTCTATAGTAGTATTTTGTTGTGCGATAGTTATGGTAATTACTTCCCAGTAACTATTGATTATGATGATGTTACACATTGTTGTACGGTTACTCCTCGTGATTACCTCACAGGCTTTTACCAATATACCCTGGAGATTACAACTGGTGCAACCGATATCCACGGTAATCCGTTGATACAGAATTATTCTTATACATA
>JARYLT010000047.1 GCA_029907515.1 Spirochaetota bacterium
ATTGCTCGTTCAGCGATGTTGGTTGCATGATCGCCAATGCGTTCCAATGCTTTTGCTACCATGATAAGACCAAATGCAGGTGAAATGGTTGCTGGATTTTCTACCATAAAGCTGAAAAGCTCGCGGTTTATCTGCATATTGAGTTCATCAACATCTTTGTCCATGGCAATACACTGGCGTGCATATTCAATGTTTTTCTCGGTGATTGCCTGAAATGCCAGTTTAATCATTTTAATACATATTTCTGTCATACGGGGAATATCAATAAGTGGCTTTAAAAGCGACTTGCCCTCAAGCCGAATTGTTTCTTTAGCAATATTGGTTGCCAGATCGCCAATGCGCTCTAAATCAGTGTTGGATTTCAGAATTGCTAAAATTAACCTGAGGTCGCCTGCTGCTGGTTGTTTGGTTACTAAAATCCTGCCGCATTCTTCATCAATAACTATCTCCAATTTATCAAGGGCTGAGTCTTTTTGTATCACTTTTTCAGCCAACTTTACATCTATAGTTTTAAGTGACTGCACTGCATCAGTAACTGCTTCAATGGCAATATCAGCCATTTCCAGTATTTTGCGCAGTAAGTCATTGAGTTCCTGTTCCAGGTGAGTGGGCATCGTTATCTCCTTTCAATGATTATCCAAATTTTCCTGTTATATAATTTTCAGTCATTTGCTTTTCAGGTTTTGTAAATATAATTTCGGTTTTATTTACTTCAATAAGTTTTCCCATATAAAAGAATGCGGTATAGTCGCTCACGCGTGCTGCCTGCTGCATGTTGTGGGTAACGATAATTATGGTATATTGTTTTTTTAAGTCCTGAATAAGCTCTTCAATCTTTTGGGTGGATATTGGGTCAAGTGCCGAAGCTGGCTCATCCATCAGAATAATCTCAGGCTGCACTGCAATGGTTCGTGCAATGCACAGGCGCTGCTGCTGTCCACCTGACAGGCTCATGGCCGACGTATGCAGCCTGTCCTTTACTTCATCCCACAGTGCCGTGCGTTTCAAAGAGTCTTCCACAATACGCTCAATGGTATATCTATCTTTTATACCATTTATTTTTAAACCATACGCTATGTTGTCAAAAATTGATTTTGGGAATGGATTTGATTTCTGAAAAACCATGCCAACACGGCGACGCAGTTGTGTGACATCGTATTTTGTATGGTATATGGATTCTCCATCTATGGTTAGTTCGCCTTCAATTCTTGTATTGGGTATGATATCGTTCATCCTGTTGATGCAGCGTAGAAATGTTGATTTACCACATCCAGAAGGACCAATCAGTGCCATAACTGTGTTTGCCTGTACTGATAGATTAATATCAAACAGTGCCTGATTATCCCCGTAAAAAAAAGAAAGATTCTGGGCTTTAACTTTTACTGTGCTTTCGGACATATATCACCGTTATTTCTTTAACTAGTACATTGTATGTATCATTACTTTTAATTATCAAAAGTATCAAACCACTGGAATGTTAAGGATTTATAATAATAGTGTAAAGAAAATGTAAAGTTTTAATATTATAGCAGTGCTTTTTGCCGCCGGGACTTATTGTTGTATATGATGAAAAGATCAATTCAGGTCAAATCAAATAGAAAATTAATCTAATCTTTATAAAAATTTCATAATACCGGTGTACTTAGAATAGTGTGAAATTGCATAATTGCGTTTTACATAACCTTACTAAAATATAACAGGAGGACATAATGAAGGTCAAGAGTTTTTTAATTTTCATGATAGTAGCGATAGTAAGCTCATTATCAATTGGTTTTTCACAAACAAAAGGATCAAAGGTAGTCATCAAAGGATCAACTACCGTTTTGCCCATTGCTCAGAAGGCACTGGAAGCTTTTTATGAAAAAACAAAAGTTGTAATAAGTCTTTCAGGTACAGGTTCTGGTGATGGTATAAAGTCGCTTATAGATGGTAGTTGCGATATTGCAAATTCTTCACGTGAAATGAAGAAGGAAGAGTGGGATATGGCAAAATCAAAAGGTGAAAAGATTAAAGAAGTTGCTATAGCATACGATATGATAGTTCCAATCGTGCATCCTTCAAACCCTGTAAAAAATTTGTCAATGGCTCAGCTTAAAGCCATCTATGAGGGTGCTATAACCAACTGGAGTCAGGTGGGTGGCAACAATGAAAGGATAGTTGTAATATCCCGTGATTCAAGTTCAGGAACGTTTGAAGTGTGGGAATCAAAGGTTATGAAGAAATCTGAAGTGCGCAAGGATGCGTTATTGCAGGCTTCCAATGGAGCAATTGTATCCGTTGTATCAAAGAATAAACGTGCAATTGGATATGTTGGATACGGATACTTAGATGACAGAGTAAAAGCACTTACTGTAAATGGAGCTGAACCAACTATCCCTAACGGAAAATCGGGTGCGTACCCAATAGCACGTAAGTTGTACATGTATGTCAATGAAGTCAAAATAAAACCTGAAGCGCAAGCATTCATAGATTTTATCCTTTCAAAAGAAGGACAACAGATTGTAAAAGAAGCAGGTTTTATCCCCTTAACTGATTGATGTGAACATTAAACACTTATTAAAAAAACGCTACAGCGATGTGGCGTTTTTTTGTAAAAAAGTGTTGAATATATTGGGAATGATGAGGTAACATTAAATTATATTTTTCATGGAGGTTTGAAGATGAAAATTAAACGCTACACAGTACTATTCATACTATTTATTGGCACAGCAGCACTTATTGTATCGTGTTCAAAAGAAGCCAGGGAAAAAGTAGTGGTTAAAGGTTCAACAACGGTGTTACCCATTACTCAGAAAGCTGCTGAGGCATTCTATGAAAAAAATAAAATTGTCATAAGCCTATCAGGCACTGGTTCTGGTGATGGCATAAAGTCGCTTATAGATGGAAGCTGCGATATTGCAAACTCTTCACGTGAAATGCATACAGAAGAGCTGGCTCTTGCAAAACGTAAAGGTGAAATCATCAAAGAAATTGCCATAGCATTTGATATGATAGTCCCTATTGTTCATCCTTCAAATCCTGTTTCAAACCTGACATTACATCAGCTTAAGGCAATTTACGAAGGTTCGGTGAAAAACTGGAAAGATGTTGGTGGTAAAGATGAAACCATTGTGATTATATCACGCGATTCAAGCTCAGGAACATTTGAGGTGTGGGAATCCAAAGTAATGAACCATGTTGAGGTGCGCAAAGATGCACTGCTGCAGGCTTCAAATGGGGCAATTTTACAGACAGTATCGCAAAATCCAAAAGCTATTGGATATGTGGGGTATGGATATCTTAATGACAGGGTTAAGCCGCTGTATGTGAACAATGTGGAACCAATAATAGAAAATGGTAAAAGTGGCAAATATCCCATTGCACGTAAACTCTATATGTATGTCAATGAAGTAAAGATAAAACCTGCTGCTCAAGCATTTATAGACTTTATGCTGTCAGATGAAGGACAATCAATAGTGAAAGAAGCAGGGTTTATACCGGTTAAGTAGAAAACCAGTAGCAACACTAATTTTTTGTAATTTTTTTCTCTGCTTCTTTTTCTTCATTGTTTGCTTCAGGTATTTCTTCAAGTTCAATTGAACAGCAGGAACTTTTTGGGTTTTTGCTAATAGTGATCAGTTTTTTTAATAATAATTTTTTCCCATTATCCTTTATCATGATATACCCTCTTAAATTTATTAATGTTATAATTTTTTTCAGAATATTATATTAAAGATATAACCGCCAATAACAGCAGTAAAAAAAATTACCATTACAATTGCTGTTACCAGTCTTTTTTTAAATATTGCTGCAAGCATGCTCATTTCTGGGATAGCCATTCCGGAACCTCCTATAATAAGTGCAAAAACCGCACCAACTGTCATCCCTTTCTGCATAAGGGCTACACCTATGGGGATTGCAGTTTCAGCCCTGATATATAGAGGTATGCCTATAATTGCCGCAATTGGAATGGCAAAAATGTTATCATATCCTGCATAACGTAAAACTAAAGTCTGCGGCATATAACCATAAATGGCTGCTCCAATGCCAACACCAATAAAGAGGTAAATCAATACTCCTTTGAAATCCTCCCAGGCTAACATAAATGAAGCTTTAAGTTTCATGATGAATTTTGCAGGGATGTTATTATTACCGGTATTAATTCCCCCTTTAATTCGAACTCTTTTCACAAGCTTAGCTGCTCCAGATTTTTCAAGAATAAGCCCGGAAACAACTGCTCCTATAAACACAATTAAAAAATAGACCACTGCAATCCGTAATCCCATCAAAGCAATGAGCATGGTAAGTATTATAGGGTTCAACAATGGAGAGGCTATAACAAAAGATATAATTGCTCCAAAAGAAACACCAGCTTCAAGAAAACCAAGTGTCATTGGAATAGTTGAGCATGCACAGAATGGGGTAAGAGCCCCTATCATTGCACCAAGTGCATTGTCCCACAAACCATTACCTGACATATATGTTTTGATTTTTTCCTGTGGAATATACATCAATGCTAAAGCCACAAGTGTGCTTATACCAAGGAACAGTACTGTAAGTTCAGCAGATATAATCACAAAATACTGAATAGTATCTTTTAATGTGTTCATGTATAATCTCCAATTAGTTGATAATGTCAACTATTAATATAAAAAAATTTATTTTCGTAACGCCTGTGCAATAGAGTTTAGTAGAGTTACTACATTACCTTGCTGATTTGGAGGCATCTTTGAAATCAGTTGTTCAAACTTTTCCCTGTATCTTGAATCAGCATCTTTAATAATCGTTTCTCCTTTTTTGGTAATAGCTACACAACAAACACGCCCGTCTTCAGATGAAGCTTCTTTGCGTACATAGCCCTTACTTACAAGCCGGTTTACAATGCGGGTGGCTCCGCTTTTTGTAAAGCCAAGAGCAATTCCAATATCATGTACCGAACAATTATGAATATTTAATATTGTATCAAGAGCAATAAATTCAGGCATTGTTATATCTCCACAGCACTGGCCATCCAGGCCTTTTGGCCCAAAGTACCATGCAATAGTGATTAACGATCTGCTTAGTTCTGATATTGTAGATTTATTGTTCATTGCCCCTTCAAATAAACTAATGATTATGCTTACAATAAAAAATAATAGTTGACTTAGTCAACTATATTTTTGTAAAATTTTAATATCCTGACAAATTAATACGGTTTAGATACTTATTCCACATTAATATTATTCTGGAATATATCTGATTTAGTAATTTCTTCTGCGCTTTTCTTTTTTAAAATTGTGTAGGCGTTCTTGCCTCTTAAATTGGGCATGGCTTTTATTGAAAGGTATTCAATATATTCGGCAACTGCATCAAAATCACGATAAGGGAATCCAAAGACTGATTCATCAGGGCCGATATCCGTAGCATCATAACAAACAAAACTCAAATTCATTTTTTGTTTCTTGATAGGTATTAGCTCATTCCATATTTTTGGGAAAATTGAATAATAAATAAAAAAGTAGCCGATTCCGTCACATATTGTTAAGATGTTTTTAACCAGAAAATATTTAACAAGATACGGAATGGGATTGCAACTACTAACAGAATTATTAAAACTACCTGGTTGTTCTATCAAGGCAATAGAAAGACGGAAAAAAGATATTATATTTAACGATTAAAAGAAAATGATATCCTAAGTGCCCAGAATGTGGACAAGCATACCTGAGTATAATGAAGAATAGTTGCTAACTGGTAATTGAAGACTTATCAGTATGTGGTAAAAGGTGTTATGTAAAGGTGGAAAAGTGTCGCATTCATTGGGCAAGTGGTTATGATGGCACAGAGCGTTTTGAATGGCTGAATTGGTATCAACGGTTCACCGTGCGCTATAGGAAATGGTTATATGCATTTTGCAAACGAATGACTTGAATTGATGTTTCCAGAATATATGGGATTTCAAAACACACAGTGTATCGTTTAGACAAAGAAGGAATAGAAATGGAACTGTCCCAACAGGAAGAGATACGATCATGGCGGATCAATTTAAATGATATATTTCAAAAAAAAGCATCGGTATGCAATAATTATCTCAGCACCTGATAAAAAGAATGTGTGAGATGTCATTAAAGGGCGAAACGCAGCGGTTAGTGAGCTCTTTTGTAAAAGAAAAGATAAAAGCTGGAGAGATTTTATCACAGTAGTGAGTATGAATCCCTGGCTTGCCGTATATCAGGAATTTATTTTGAGGTAATTATTCAAATAGCTTTGCCGAAGGCATAAATACTAAAATCAGGGTTATACAGCGAATAGCCTACAGATATATAGATGCTGAATATTTCAGGTTGCAGGTAATTCAACAGTTCAATGTTAAAAAAATTACATCAATTTTCGATGGTTGGGGTTTCTCAACAACCCGGGGAGAGTGTTAATTTTTATTTACCATTTGAAGATATTCCATTCTCAGTTGATGTAAAGTTTTACCATTTTTTGTTTTCCATGATGTCCAGCCATTAACAGTTTTTCTAGGGCTTCCTGCATTATTAATACAATATAGTGCTGCATGGTTTGGACTATCGAAAATTTTGTTGTTTACAATTATTTTTCCATCGTTATTTATGATACCTTTGTATATTTTTTTATCTTCTTTACTTGCTTTTTTATTTCCTATCATGGGAGCATATTGCATTTCTATTTCTTCTTCTACTTCAAGTAAGTTACTTTGTATTAGGTCTAGCAAGGTTACATCGTATATATATTTATGATTTTGATTTTCTTGTTTAATAGTTTCTTCTTTTGTATCAATATCTGGTTTATATTCTTCAGGGAATTCATATAAAATATTATTTTGATCTTCTAAATCAACATATTTCTTTATTGTCCACAATCTTACATTTAATTTTAATGTTTTAGCCCATTGCTTAAGGTCTTCTTCTTTTAGTTAGGTTCTGATAAATCCATTAAGGTAAAGTCATTTTTTTTTAAACTACATTAATTGCACTTCAAACTAGAAGCTGCATGTTCAAATCAATTAAGTAAAAATTTGTGCTTGCAATACCCTTCATAATATGTTCTCTTTGTCTGTATCGTTGTTATCCTCTGTTAAAATAATATAGTTTGGTTTTGGAATTATATTATATGGTTACAGTATAATACTTTTATAAAAGCATCTTTTACACAATCTGTGAAGGATTACCAGATTATGAAGCACATAATAATAAAAAACAATAAAAAATATTTAAAACATGAATATTCTCAAGAAGAAGAACTAACAAATTTATTTTCAAAAAATTTTCAAAACATTATATCTGATAAATCATTATTTATTAAAATTGAAAAACAGGTTAAAAGTAAAAATTTTAAGAATTTTAAACATTCAATTAGCGATGGTTTTCTTCTTGTTTGGGAAAATCCAACAACACCTTCGCTTTATATAACTGAAATAGAATTAGAAAAACATGATATTAATAAACATATATTGCCCCAATTAGGTAATTTCATCTCATTTATACAAAGTGCATCAATTGATGAGTTAAACGTAGTTAGAAACTTCCTATATGAGGAAATCAAAAACAATAAACAAATTTTTAATAAAATACAAAAAGATACTGGGAAAGAAGTTCATAAGTTATTAGATGATTCGATGGAAGATTTACAGATTTTGTTAGTAATTGATAGGATTACTCCTGAATTGAGTATAGGGTTATTGCAAATAGAAAAAGCAATTAATGTAAAGATTAGAAAAATTGAAGTTTCTTTATTCATTAAAAATAGAGAAGAAGTAATATTATTCAGCGATAGTGAGATAACAGAAGATGAAATGCAGACTTCAAAAGAAAGAACTGAATTTGAATATACTTTAGAATATCACTTTGAAAATAAACCTGAAAAAATACTTTCAATATTCAATTCATTTTTAGAACATGTAAAAACAAAGAATATAAAAATATCTCCAATGAAACATTATATAGGTTTCTTCAAGAATAATAATATGATATTTTCATGTGTAGTTAGAAAAAATAGCTTGGTTTATTATTCAAAAGCAAATATTAATGAAATAAAATCAGGAAATTTCAATATTCCATTTAGAGATGTTAGTTCGATTGGGCATTATACGAATCACTTGCCAACAGAAATAGTAATTACTGAATCAGATCAAATTGATGATTTAATTAAATATTTTAATGAAGTCTATAAAAAATATTAGATACAATTTTTTTATTTCTTGGTCTTTCCGATAGTAGACTCAATTGTACTCAAGCTTATCGGATCTAAGCGCTTAGTAGCAGGTGAATGGTTCTAATCATGCAGAATTTCAACTACATTATCTTCAGAAATAATTTTTTATGCTGGGATCCTAAGATGTATTAACATGAAAAATTAAATATTTAATAACTAAATTTAATTAAGGATATAAGATGAATATAAAAGTTATAATAGGTGATAGTAGAAAAATGCCAGAAGTCCCAGATGATTCAATAGGTCTGGTTGTTACGTCACCGCCATATTGGCATATAAAAGACTATGGAACAAAAGGACAAATTGGATATGGGCAAACCTTGCATGAATATCTTAAAGATATTTACAGAGTATGGAATGAATGTTATAAGAAATTATTACCTGGTCGTAGGCTTTGTATTAATATAGGAGATCAATTCGCACGTTCGATTATTTATGGTCGTTATAAAGTAATTCCTCTTCATGCTGAAATCGTTTTGCAATGTGAAGAAATTGGTTTTGACTATATGGGGTCAATTATATGGCAGAAAAAGACTACAATGAATACTACAGGTGGAGCAAATGTAATGGGTTCATACCCGTATCCTCCTAATGGATTAATAGAAATTGACTATGAGTTTATATTGATTTTTAAAAAGCCAGGCAATGGAAACAATGCATCAAAGGAAGCAAAGAAAGATTCAGCTTTATCAAAAGAAGAGTGGAAAACATATTTTACGGGTCATTGGAATTTTGGTGGTGCAAAGCAAATTGGACATGAGGCAATGTTCCCAGAGGAACTGCCCTTGCGCCTGATTAAAATGTTTACATTTGTTGGGGATATTGTTCTTGATCCATTTCTTGGAAGTGGTACAACTATTAAGGCTGCTACTCAATTAAAAAGAAACTCTATTGGATATGAAATAAATGAGGATTTTTTAGAAATCATTAGAAAGAAAATTGATAGTAGTAATTTGTTTGAGAGTGATAAGATAGAAATAATAAAAAGGGAATCCAATATATTAATTGAGGATATTGAGTATATCCCTAAAATAAAAAATGCTAAACCTAATATTGAACCTTCAAAGTTTAATTTTAAAAATGGTTCTTTTTATAAGATTGTTGAAATAATTGGACCTAATACAATACGTTTGAATAGTGGCCTTTTAGTAAAATTTCTCGGTGTTAAAATAATTGATGAAAAAAAGGCTTTGGAGTATTTACAAGAAAATCTATTAAAAAAAGATATTATTATTAAATTTGACAAATATAAAAAAAATACTTCTGAACCAGTAGAAGCCTATGTGTATCTAAAAAATAAAATATTTATCAATGCTTATCTAATTAAAAGCGGTATGGCAGTTGCTGAAAAAGATAGTAATTATAGTTATAAAGATAAATTTTTAAAATTGGAGAATATTGAGTTATGCCAAAAGAATGGATATTAAATCAGGCAAATATGAGATGGGGTCTGACCAAAAAGAAAAATGTAGGCCCAGTTGCAGAATTAATAAGAAAATGTGCCCCTAAAACAAGAGAGGAGTGGGAAATTTATTATCTTTCGAATGTATATCCTAAAGAGCATCTTGAATATCTTGGTAAAACTTTATTTATAAAAGTTACTGATATATGTAAGGCTGAAATAGAAGGTATAACTGAAGATGATTGTATTAACTTCATTTATAATCTTGTGATAAATAGAACTTTTGATGGATATCAAACTGAAATTCAAACTATTTATGGTCAGCTTGAAAATATTTTGAATATAAAAATAGAACCAGCTCCAGATGAATGGGATAGAGGATATAATGTTGATTATTTTATTAAAATAAAGAATAAGTACATTGGTCTTCAAATAAAACCAGCAGGCTATGAATACATAACACAAATAATTAATGAAAGAGAACAGCAAAAGAAAACTCATGAAAAGTTCACTCAAAAATATGGAGGCAAAGTCTTTTACATTATTTCAGTAACCGAGGGTAAAAATAAAAGAATACATAATGCAGAAGTAATTGAAGAAATAAAAAAAGAGATTTTAAGATTAGAGAATGAATAATATATTTAAATTTATTTAATATGCTTAAATGAGATGATTTTTATAGCTTCAAGTTTGGAATGTACCCTGATTCATCAAAAAAAATTCAATTTCCTTTTAGCTGGAAGATATACACAAATTTCCTCTTTTTTTCTGGAACAATTTGCTCCACAACTAGCTCAAGGGATTCTTTTGTTATACCACTAGCAATAATTATGCCTTCCAGCATGGCAAACCAGCCTTTATCAATGTCACTGTTACGTAATAGTTTGCGGTACATTTTGGAATCAATTTTGTTCATCTCCTGATGATATAGGATTAATAATTCTTGATCTTTATTAATTAATGTACGTATTTCGTTACTATATAATTCACGATTGTGTTTACTTTTTAAGTAAAATTTTAATCTATCACCATCGCTTTATTTTACTTTTGGTTCAAAGGGCAAGGATGTAATAATACCATAGGATGATTTTGCTCTTTGATAGACATTATTTAAAACTTTTCTGAGATTACTTCCAAAATGTATGGAATATGGTATTAGGATACTGTCATAAATAATACAATTTTTAAATGACAATAGAACTGCCTCTACCATTTTAGGTAATTGTGATCCAACCATTTCATGTAAAGGTGAAGTTATTGCTAACACGCTATAAGCTTTTGGATCATCTTCGGTATCATCAATAAAAATAGTATAGTTTTTTACATAACGAAAAATTATAAATTTTTTTTTAATAAATTGTTTCCATGATCTAATTATGCTTAATTCATTATTAGAAAACTTAAATGGATTTTCATAAATGAATAAGTCAAAGAATTCAGGATGATTATATAATTGTTCCCTAATCTTGACTATGTTGTTAGGATCGGATTGAAGTATATCATTAGTTGAATATATGTTTTCCAGAATTTTAAAATTGCTGTTAACATAAAGCAGCAATGAAAAGTACAGCTTAAAAAATAGTATACTGTCGTCTGGTGATAAAAGCATTGTTTGTCCACTTATTCTTTTTAAAGATATTGGAAGATTCTTATTGCGTATAATAT
Source organism: Spirochaetota bacterium (assembly GCA_029907515.1). Taxonomy (GTDB): domain Bacteria; phylum Spirochaetota; class UBA4802; order UBA4802; family UB4802; genus UBA4802. Next base: position 11,261 of record JARYLT010000047.1, read on the forward strand.
TGAAATTTTTATATATGTGTTTTTCAATTATTTTTTTATATTTTTTAGAATAAAATGGTTTTCTATTAGTACTTATCCAAAATAATCAAATTATATAGTATACATTCAAGTACATAATAAACCAAAAAATCCTTGCTTTTATCCCCATACCATAACACTGTTATTCAAAAATACTGTTCCAATAATCTGAGGATACTATGAAACGTTTGTGTACAATTAAAGCAGGAAAACGAGCATATCGTATCATTAAAGATGAAGGCCTGAAAAAAGAAAGAATTCAGTGTGTACTTGGTGCTGCTGGTGGTCCCAAGTGGCTGATTCTATACGGGCTTGATAAGCTTGTGTATTCGCACTTTTTGCAAAAACGAAAAACGCCAGTGCATTTAATTGGTTCATCCATTGCAACATGGCGCTTTGCTGCGTTGGCACAGAAGAATGGTGCAAAGGCACTGGATACATTTAAAGAGCGCTACATGGCGCAGAAATATTCGCTTAATCCTGACAGGGAAGAGATAACAGCTGAAACTGTTGCCATTATGGAAACCTACCTGCCTGATAGCAGAGTAAAAGAAATTATGCAGCATCCTGTTATACGTCTGTGTATCATCACAGCGCGATCAAAACATCTGCTTACAAATGAACGTAAGCTTCCGCTCATGGCTGGTTTAGCTTTAGCGGCGCTTTCCAATGCTGTAAGCAGAAAGCTTTTAGCATTACATTTTGACCGCTATGTGTTTTATGATGAGCGACAATTCCCGTCATTTATTCAATGGAATAATTTCAGCACGCAGTATATCCCGCTTGATGCATCAAATGTAAAAAAGGCCATCATGGCTTCAGGTGCCATTCCACTGGTTATGCAAGGGGTTCCGTATTCCTACAACGGCACTGCCACCATGCTACGCGATGGTGGACTTGTTGATTATCAAATGGACCTGCCACTTACACTTGATGGTGGCATTGCGCTGTATCCACATTACTCTGAGCATATTGTGCCGGGATGGTTTGATAAGGCGCTGCCGCATCGCAAACCACAAAATACCTTAGATGATATATGTATGGTAAGCCCGTCGCCTGATGCGCTTGATTTACTTCCCTACAAAAGAATTCCTGACAGGCATGATTTTTATACGTTTGTGGGCAATGACGCTGAAAGGTTATCATTCTGGGAAAAAGCACTTGAGGTGGGACAAAAGATGGCGGATGAATTTGCAGAATTGGTGGAAAGCGGGAAGATTAAAGACAGGGTGGTTTTATTGTAGTAAAGATGCATTGTCATGCGTCTTGACCGCGTGAGGGATGCGCAGGGTGCGCATGCAGCCACGGGCGCAGGTAATGATAATGTAGAGACGCATTGCCATGCGTCTTTTTTATGTGGATGGTTACAAACGGGTGTTCGTTTTACGCCTGCCACGCCCGTGGCCGAAGCCCGAAGCAGCCCGACCCCGCCGTGTGGATTGGTTTGGAATATCGTGTATTGTAGTGATGCATTGGAATTAATGATGTGCCAATTGAGGCGTATGTACGGCGGGGGCACGCCCATAATTCACATTGACAAATATAAAAAATAGTTGATTAAAAAAATACATAACACTGTAATTTTTTCTTTACAAATCAGTACAGACATGATATACTCAAATTTGTTACTATAATTTGAATAGGGGTGGGATATGATTCTTTTAAATCCAAAAAAGTACAATGTCAAATTTCCCGACAAAGAGTCGGAAGACATTATGAAAAAAACCATACAGTTTTTTGAAAACAAAGGCTTAAAAAAGGTTCTGGATGATGATCACAACTGTGTGTGGTACGATGACTTTTTGCAGTTTCAGAAGGAAAATCAGATTTTTGCTAAACTCTTTACACCAAAAGGGTATGGCGATAAGGACAGCCACTGGAATACCTGGCGTATTGTCAACTTTGCTGAAATTTTAGGATTTTATGGGCTTGCTTACTGGTATACATTCCAGGTTTCGCAGCTTGGTCTTGGGCCAATATGGATTGGCAAAAACGAGGAAGTTAAGCAGAAAGCTGCCAAACTTTTAAAAGAGGGTGCAATCTTTGCATTTGGTTTGTCCGAAAAGGAACATGGCGCTGACATCTATTCAAGTGATATGATGCTGTATCCCAATGGCGATGGTACTTACCGCGCAAATGGCGACAAGTACTACATTGGGAATGCCAACAAAGCCGGGCTGGTGTCAACATTTGGCAAAATTGCTGATACTGGAGACTATGTGTTCTTTGTGGTAGATTCACAGCATCCAAAATTTGAATGTATTAAAAACGTTATTCACAGCCAGTCATACGTTGCTGAATATGCACTGCACGATTATCCTATTACCGAAGCTGATATCCTTGATAAAGGCAGGGATGCCTGGGATGCATCGCTCAATACTATTAATATCTGTAAATTCAATTTAGGCTGGGGTTCAATTGGTATTGCTACCCATTGTTTTTATGAAGCGTTAAATCACGCTGCACACCGTAACCTGTACGGCAAGTACGTTACTGAATTTCCGCACATCAAGCAGTTCTTTGTTGATGCATACACACGGCTCGTTGCAATGAAGTTGTTTGCTCTGCGTGCAACTGACTATATGCGAAGCGCCAGTGAAAATGACAAGCGGTATTTACTCTACAATCCGATGGTTAAAATGAAAGTTACCACACAGGGTGAAGAGGTTATTAACTTGCTATGGGATATCATTGCTGCTAAAGGTTTTGAAAAGGATACATACTTCCACATGGCTGCTCGCGACATCAGGGCATTGCCAAAATTAGAAGGAACAGTTCATGTTAACATGGCGCTGATTATCAAGTTCATGTTCAACTACTTCTTTAATCCTAAGGAATTCCCTGAAGTACCGCAGAGATTAGATGCTACCAACGATGATTTCCTTTTCAATCAGGGACCAACAAAGGGATTGGGCAAGATTCAGTTCCACGATTACAACATTGCCTATAACAGTGTTAACCTTCCCAACGTTGAAATTTTCAAGAAGCAGATAAACGCATTCAAGGATTTCATGATGGGTGCAACCCCTGACCAGAAACAGGCTGAAGATATTGACTTTTTATTGTCAATTGGTGAGTTGTTTACCCTGGTTGCGTATGGTCAGCTTATTTTAGAAAACAAGAAGTTCTACAATGTTGAAGATGATTTGATTGATCAGATTTTTGATTTCATGATCAGGGATTTTTCAAAATTTGCACTGCAGATTTACTCAAAGACAAGCAGTACTGCAAAGCAGCAGGAGCTTTGCTTAAAGATGATACAGAAGCCTGTGGTAGACCATGATAGGTATAACCGCGTGCTTGAAAAATATGTGTATTCGCTGGTTGATGAATATCATATGAATGAGTAAAGATTATAACGGGGATGCGATAGTTATGGACTATCTGCATCCTCGTTTTTATATCCAATTGACTCTAAATCAGCCAAATCCTGATATCTACCTAATGCCTTTTTGTTTTTAATAAACTGCTGTTTCCCAATAAAAAGTACTTTTACATCACCATAATTTCCTGTAACTGCATTATTATAGACTTCATCCCAGCTAACACCAGTAATGGAAGTGATTAAATCAATTCTTAAAGGAGGGTATCCTAATTGTATTACTATATCAGGTTCCATGAGATCTTCTTTCGTTATATTAAGTGAAGAAAAGCCAAAATCCTGTAATACTGTGGCTACTTTTTCTGCATTATTCTCATCGCAACCTATTAATATATCTAAATCACCAGTATATCGGGGAAGTCCATGAAATGCCAGGGCATATGCGCCTACTATAACATACTTGACATTATGTGCGTTTAATAATTCTAATAACTCTTTGTAATCTTGATGTATTTCCATACATTTGCCTACGCAGTATTTCAACGGCACTGATGCGTTCTTCAGGGGTTTTGGTTATCCACCAATCGTAATTATCAGTGGGTTTACAATCTTTTATATGTTTCTTTATGATATGTGGTTGTATTGAGTGATTCATATATGGCATACTGTTTTATACTTAAATCCAAAAGGGAAGAATATACCGTAATAGTTATATTGATAATAAAAACAAACTTGCAGTATGTCAATAATAATTTGATTAGCTCTTTCAGTTGTACCAGTTAAAAAAATTACATTGATCTTACAGTGCTGATAGAGTTTAACAAGCTGTATTATACCAGCGATTCTAAAAATATGTCAGCTGAGATGATACGGATGTTAGAATGAGTGATGATATCTAATCCTAATTTTTTTACAACCTGATAACAGTATGGAATATTTATTCTTTCCTTATAATATAGCAGGTTATTTGATGCTGATGTTGGTGCAGGTTATTATAGATTGGCTTTGTAAGATATCGTTATAATGTCATGCTTTACATATAAAAAAGGTTGATGTAATGTTAAGAAATTTTGCAATCAGGTAAAATTTTTAGAGTATTTTGTTGCCTACAGGCAAAAAATGGTAGATAGGGTAAGTAAATTTGCACTTGACACGCTACTGCCATTATAACACTTATCAATACAATTATTGGAAAAAGGAATGAAACTATGAGAATGTCGCGCTATCTTGTCCCAACACTCAAAGAAGATCCAGCTGATGCGGTCATTACCAGCCATAAACTCATGATACGCGCAGGGCTTATCCGCAAAGAATCAGCAGGGATGTATATCTATTTGCCATTGGGATTACGGGTATTACAAAAAATTATTACTATAATCCGTGAAGAGATGAATAAATCTGGTGCACTTGAATTTTTAATGCCTGAGCTTACCAATGCTGATTTATGGAAGGAATCTGGTCGGTGGCATACCATGGGTCCTGAGATGATACGTATTAAAGACCGCAATGGGTTAGAATATGCACTGGCACCAACGCATGAAGAAGCATTCACCAATGCCATCCGCATGATAGTAACCTCGTACAGGGATTTGCCTGTCAATGCATATCAGATCAATACAAAATTCCGTGATGAAATTCGCCCACGATTTGGTGTTATGCGCAGTAAAGAGTTTATCATGAAAGATGCATATTCATTTGACATTGACGAAGTGGGGTTGGAGCGTTCATACCAGACAATGCGCCAAACATATCGCAATATCTTTAAACGGTGTGGGTTGGAGACAATTCCTGTAGAGGCGGATACTGGCTCAATGGGGGGCAGCGATTCAGAAGAGTTTATGGTTGCATCTGAGGTTGGTGAGGAGGTATTGCTGCTATGCGATGCATGCGGCTATAAGTCAAATCAGGAGCGGGCCACCTGTCAGTATGAACTATCGCCCCAGAACGAAAATGCGGAAGCACTGAGCATTGTGGATACTCCCAATGTGCGCACCATTGATGAACTGGTACAGTTTTTTGGATGCAGTGCACATAAATTTTTAAAGAGCCTGATTTATCTTGCTGATGGAAATCCTGTTATGGCAGTGGTGCCTGGTGATCGTGATATCAATGAAGTAAAATTAAAAAATGCGCTGGGTGCAGTTGAAGTGGCTCTGGCACCTGACACGGTGGTGGAAGAGGTTACAGGAGCACCAGTTGGTTTTGCAGGGCCTATCCTGCGTGAAGGGAAAACAATACGTATTATCTTTGATACACAGGTAAAACATATTGTGAACGGCATTACCGGAGCCAATGAAAAAGACAAACACTACAAAGGAGTAAACCCCAGCAGAGATTTTGTTATCAAAGATGAAGCCGATATTACACGTGTGGTAGCGGGAGATAAATGCCCTCACTGTGGTTATCCACTTAAAGAAAAGAAAGGTATTGAGGTGGGGCATATTTTCAAATTGGGGTATAAATATACTAAGTCAATGAATGTCACCGTGCTTGATCAAAATGGTAAGGCAATCACACCTATTATGGGCTGTTACGGGATTGGTGTTAACCGAACCATGGCAGCAGTAATTGAACAACATCATGACCAGCGGGGAATTATATGGCCAATGAGCGTTGCACCGTTTCATGTACATTGTGTGAGTCTGGCAAAGAATGAAGCTGAAGAGGCCATGGCCGATGAGGTGTATTCTATGTTGCTCAAAGCTGGCATAGAGGTGCTGTATGATGACCGTAAGGCCAGCCCGGGATTTAAGTTTGGTGATGCTGATTTGATTGGTATTCCCATCCGCATTACGCTGGGCAAGGCATTTTTTGGAGATAGTTCCTCTATAGAAGTCAAACTGCGAAACCAGGATGAAAAGGTAATCATTGCTAAAGATTCTATTATTACATATTGCCAGAATCTGATTGCCGAGAGCTTGAAAACGTTAGAATCATAGATGTATGTGTGTGATGTGATATACTTATCTTCATGGGAGAAGCTATCACAGTAAGCATACTGGTAATACTGGCATTAGTGTATAGTATCCAGTATGTTGTAGCAAAATTTACAAAACCACAGCAATGTGATTGTACACAATGCCCCATAGCTGATTGCAAAGAAAGAAAAAGGACTGTCTAAAAGATTGTTTTGATCTGAGTTTCTTTGCAGTTACACAGTTGATTTTATCATACAATGTGGCAAAACTGTATCATTATGAGTTTGTCATCCATAAATTATGGTTACACAATTCAAGTAACAACCGTTTTTTAGACAGCCCTGAAAAATTTTTAATAAAAGAGTCTGCTATAGTTACGATTCTGTAGCTACTTCCTCATTGTGTTTGCTGTTTAATGGTTCAATAAATATAACCTGGTTTGAGACAAGTTTGATCTTTGATCGGGGTTTGCCAGTATCATCCTGCCATCTGTCCTGCTTTAATCGACCTGTTGCCTGAATCTTTTTACCTTTTCGTATGTTTTCTGCACACAAATCGGCTAACTTTTCCCATGTTTCAATATCAATAAAAGAAACATGGGGTTTTGTTTCACCCTTAACCGGATGATCCATAGCTATGGTAAAAATGCACACAGATTTACCGGTTTTTGTTTTTCGTAAAATGGGATCATGAGTAACTCTTCCTTCAAGATCGATTGGTTTTGACATAGTATCACCTCTTTTTAGTAGAATTTTTGGTAAAACGTTTCATTATATACAACGCATGAAGTTGGAAAAATTAACGAGTGAATGAAAAATTTTTTTAAAAAAATGAAAAATTTTTACTATTTTTCTTTATAAGCTTTAACGCTGCATAGAAACTGTGGAATGTATATTGTTTGCACAAACTTTTTTGGTTTATAAAAAATATAATTCTGTTGACCTTTTGTATGCTTTACACATGTTGTATTATAGATGTTTAAATTTTTTGGGAGGATATATATGGCTGAGGAAAAGAAATCACCCAATCAGGAATTGCAGGAAAAGATAAGTGTAAAAAAAGAAAGCGCCTGGGCACAATTGAAGGATAAGGTTGATAGCATATACAGTTTTGGGGAAGAATATAAATTATTTATTGGCAAGAATAAGACGGAGCGGCTGTGTATTCGCACCATGGTTGAGATGCTTGAGAAGGCTCAATTTTCTTCTATTAATATAAAAGGTACCTTAAACCCTGGTGATGCAGTATATAAAATTATAAAAGGCAAAAGTTTGCTGGTCTGTAAAGTAGGCTCTGACCCCATGAAGGTTCGCATCATTGGCGCTCATGTGGATTCACCACGGCTTGATTTAAAGCCGTATCCTCTGTATGAAGATGCTGAGCTTGCACTTTTAAAATCCCATTACTATGGTGGCATAAAAAAATATCAGTGGGTCAATATACCGCTTGCTATCCATGGTGTGGCATTCACAAAAGAAGGAAAAACAGTGGAAATACATATAGGTGAAAATCCCGATGAGCCGCGATTTATTATTCCTGATTTATTGCCACATCTTGCCAAAGATCAGATGAAAAAAACAGGTGAAACAATCATAGAAGGTGAAGATCTTAATGTTATCTTTGCCCATATACCTGTTGATGATAAGGATATGAAAGAAAAGATAAAATTCAATGTGCTGAAATATCTCCATTCCACCTATGGCCTTATTGAAGAAGATTTTATTGCTGCGGATATTGAACTGGTACCTGCGTTGCAACCTGTGGATATAGGTATTGACCGCGGGCTTATTGCAGCGTATGGTCAGGATGACAGAGCTTGTGCCTATACCGCATTTAGGGCCTTGCTTGAAGCACAGGATTGTAAAGAAACAGTCCTGCTATATTTAGCTGACCGTGAAGAAATAGGATCCATGGGCGATACTGGTGCTGAAAGCTTTGTGTTTGTTAACTTTATGCGGGAGTATATACGGAAAACCGGTATAACCGCAACATGGGATGAGCTTTTAGAAAATGCCCTTTCAATTTCTGCTGACGTAACAGGTGCGCTGGATCCCACATTCAAAAGCGTCAATGACCCCAACAATGTTTCGTATTTAGGACATGGCGTCAGTATTGAAAAATATGGTGGACGGGGCGGCAAATATTCTACCAGTGAAGCTCATGCTGAGTACATGCATTATTTGCGCAGGTTGGCCACTAAACACGGTATACCCTGGCAAACAGGTGAACAGGGTAAGATAGATATTGGCGGTGGTGGAACCATTGCCATGTTTATGAGCCGTTACGGCATGGACTGTGTTGATGTGGGTCCCTGCATGTTAGGAATGCATTCGCCCTTTGAGGTAACATCAAAGGTTGATATCTACTGTACATATTTGTTGTATAAGGCTTTTTTTGAGGATGCTCGATAAAGTAAAAAGATTTATTATTGTTTTAGTAATGTTCTAAGTAGTTCTCCAATATTTGTTGCATAGATTTTTTTATCTATTTGATATGGTGTTGGTGTATTACATACAATATATGATGTGAATACTCTATCTTCACCATAGTAATCAATAAGTTTAAAGATATTATTACAATCTTTTATTGTAGGATTTTCCGTTAGTTTACATTCAATAGCTATTATCTTTCCTGATGCATGTTCAATAATAAAATCTACTTCCTTCCCATGAATGTTTTGCCAGTAATAGAGGTTTAAACGTTTACCGTAAAAAGAATAATGCTTCGTGATTTCATTTGCAATATAGTTTTCAAAGAAATATCCTGCCATAGAAGAATTATGCAATTGCTGTGCATGTTCAAAGCCGCATAAAAAAGCAGCCAATCCTGTATCCGCAAAATAAATTTTTGGTGATTTTATTATTCTTTTTCCTCTATTAGCAAAGTATGGTTCCACTAAATATACTGCACCTAACGTAGTTAATACAGATAACCATTTTTTTGCGGTGTTAACCGATATCCCTATGTCTCGCGCTAAATCAGTATATGAAAGTAAATTAGAAATTCTTAATGCACAGGAACGCAAAAATAGATTAAATTCGCGTAAATCCGTTACATTAAGAACATTGCGCACGTCTCTTTCTAAGTATGTTGCCACATACGATGAATACCATAGATTATAATTTTTAGGGGATGTATATAATTCAGGATAGCCACCTAAAAAGATAAATTCATTTTGTGATATACTGGTATGATTGGAAACCTCATTAAATGAAAGCGGATATAGCTGTAAAATTGCACACCTTCCAGCTAAACTTTCTGAAACACCCTGCATGAGTGAAAAATTTTGCGAACCTGTTAGTATAAATTGACTATTCCTCCTCTGTTGATCTATGGCAACTTTTAGTCCCTGGAAAAGCTGGGGTACATACTGTACTTCATCAATAATAACGGGCCTGGCAAACCTTTGAATAAACTCAAGCGAGTTTGAGGCTGCAGCAAGCTGGTTTGCGGGCAGATCAAGGGTAATATAAGAAGCATCAGGAAACATTTTTCTTAGAAGGGATGTTTTTCCTACCTGTCGTAATCCTGTTATAAGCAGTGCGGGAAATTGTTCAAAAGCCTGGTAAACAAGGGATTCTATTTTTCTTTCAATCCACATGCAGATATTTTGCACTAAAAATGCAAAAAGTCAAGCCTAATTATGGATTTAAACGGTGATGCAGAATTTCCATTATTTCCTTGATAAGCCCTAAATATTCATTCTGTGCGGTAACAAACTCTTTTACCAGTGGCTTTTCTATTAATGCTTCACGAAGCTCAACTGACACAGGATCGTTTTCAATGTTTATTTCACCTGATTCCATTTTCTGATTTAACTTTTTACCATGTTCAACCAGGCGCGATAGTAACTGTAAAGCTTCTTCATCCTCATTCATCTGTTGTAATAGCGAAAAATAGCGTGTTGCCACCGGGTGCTCTGCAATGCTATTGGCTAACTCATATGCTTTTTGCTTTATATCTTCAATGTCGCTCATTATTTATTTCCTGCTTTTTTGTAGATAGTATCAAAAAAATCTAATACGGGTACCACTTCACTATTCCAGTAGATAAAATCGTGCCCGCATGCACAATCATTAATTGTAATAGTAATATCTGGTTTTGCCTTTTTCAATGCCTCATAAAAAATTTTTGTCTGCTCATGGGGAACAACAGTATCCCTTGTGCCATGACCAAGATAAAGAGGAATGTTCCATTCAGCTATCATAGCAAAAGGGTTATCAACATTTTCCCATCGATTTTTATAGTATTCATAGGGTCCATACACTGCTGTCATCAATTTGTCATGCTTCATGCGTGTTTGATCAAAATCACCGGAAAGGGAAGCAGCAGCTTTGAAAATGCCTTTATTGTACAAAGCGGTAAGCACTGCGCCTCTTCCACCAGTGGAAAGCCCCATAACAGCATTAAACTGGTTGGATAAAAGTAAGCCTCGTTTTTGTAGCTCCGGGATACATATTTCTTTTATCCATTGAGATCCCGGTGTTTTTGCCCATTTGCGCTTTGTTTCAGGATAGTATTGTGATTCGTAGATAGTCACCGACATCTCAGGCAGGATAAGGTTGTATCCTCGCTTTGTAGCTTCCTGTCGCAGTGATGTTTCTTCTATCCAGCGTTTGCGGCTGAAATTCCATCCTGGCAACACCAGGATGTTTTTTTTACAGTTACTATCGCTTATGATAATATCAATGGGAATTGTTTTACCCGGGTTTATAACTGCATCAGGCAATGCAATGGTATGTAGCCCCGGCGCAAGCGTACACTGTGCCTGTGACTGGTGGGAACAGCACACCATGCCAGCTGCAAGCAGTACTATTGTTAAAAGAAAAAAACGTTTCATTGAACGCGCTCTGCCAGCATCAGATTGGAATTGCCAATCCCACTATTATATCCATATGAAAAAGGCAGTGGTCCTTTAGACAGGGTGTCAAACTTTTCTTTCAGTTCTGGCTGATAGCGATGAGCAAATAGTGGTACTGGTTTGGTGTAGATTCCAAAAAATGTAAGTTTCCACTGATAGGGACTGAAAAACTTAAGTGCCACACCGGAATCATCCTGCAAAATAAGGTCACTGTGTTGCAGGGTAAGGTCGCGAATCTTGGTAAATTTATTGTCATTATGCATGAGGTATGACGCTGATTTTATAATGGTTGTATAGCGGTTGTAGGATTCTAAATGCGGAATAAAATTGGTGTAGTACGATAGTGAATTGTCAATAACATTAATCTGGAAATACCGCACTCGTTTGATGTAACCGGTGTTGTCCTTGAAAAAAATCTCGGCTCCAGGTATGTATTTGTTTTGCTTCATAACAGATGGCGTTGTTGTTATGAGGCTATTGTCATCAATCCAGATTTTGCGCGCGTTAATCACTTCATAATCAAGCTGTCCCAAAAACCACATGATGATGCTTATCATACTGTTGAACTCATTGGTGCTAACTTCTTTTTGCATATCAATCGTTTTAAAAAAGTTCATGTTAAGGATTTCATTAAGTGATGCACGCAATCCCCATAATCCTGAAAATACACGTTCTTTGCTTACCGCGTGGGGATCAGGAATATTGCCGCATGGTTCAAGTCCAAACATGATATATTCATCGCCGTCAGGGAAAAAAGCGATGGCGTTTAGTATATCAGGGCCACTGAATGGATAAAAGATAGTTTTATTGTAGCGTGCAGGAAGGTTCTGCTTTTTCCATTGTGCTATTTCATCTAAGTTTTTCTGCTGCAGCCGTGCCCAGCTTTTCCTTAATTCATCCACATAGGCAAGGTAACGTTTATCAGTACTAAGCGGAAAAAGCGAAGATGAAGGTGATAACGGTTTGCCTGCTAAAAACCGTGTGGCTTCCACGAGTTTGGTATCAATGGGTGTTGCAGCAAACGGTGACTGTGTGCGTGCTGATGAATTGTTATACAAACCACATGATATGATGCAACTTATTACAAATAATAGAGAAACACTTTTTATTTTTGCCATAGATATCCCTTCTGGATTAATGTAATATTTTAATTGCATATGTATGTATGCAGGTTATTATTTATGTCAATGATTTTATTTAAAATACAGTACACACTCTTGCGTCTTTGATATCAGGCGTATACACGTTCATCTGATGCACAATGAACAATCAAAGTTTTGATAATTACTTTACCGATAACAAAGGAAAAGTTGCTCCACCTTCCTTAAACACAGCTACTGTTGCATTTTTGCCTAAGTGTTTAAGTCCTCGTTCAATCACTTCCTGAGGTTCGTTAAATCGTTCAAAAAATCCCAGTGCCTTAACCTCAGTATCTGATAGTGAAGGTACATAAAAATAGAGATTGTGTGCACGTATAAGCTGCATTGAATAATAGGTTAAAAACTTCTGCTCAACATCAAGGCCAGGTTTAACTTTTTCAAGGAATCCAAGTACTCGTGCGGGGCCTAATGTTCGCAAAATTGTACGTGTTAACCACAGTGGTGTGGATTTGTCAGGGAGTGGAATATCATCAAGCCCTCTCTGTGCACGCAAAAATCCCATTACAATGCCTTTGGGCCGCAAGGCAGGCAGGGTATTCCCTACACATTTCATGCTCTGCTTAAAATTAATGTCCATTGGTGCTGAATTGGTTATAATTCCATCCACCTGTTTATGTAATGGCAATCCGCATATTGTTTTTGTGAAAGCAACTGCTTCCCTGTGACAGTGAATGGGGTGACCTGCAAAGCAGGCAATGATATCCTTATTACTATCGAGAACAACATTAATACAAAAAACTTCAGCCTTAATCATATTGAGTGTTTCTTCCAGATCAAGTCTGAAAGAGTTGTGTTCTGCATCAACGGCAACTCTGTTAAAACGGTACGGTGGTTCAGCAATGATTGCATGATGATTCCCAATGGTTTCAGCGTACGCAACACCAGGCAGTATGTTCTTAAGCCCACCGCCAAATCCTGCCCACAGGTGCGGCTCAACAAGACCTATAAGAATGATAAAATCAGCATCTTTTAGATGATGGTTAAGATATACTTCAACACCACGGGATGTTTTACCAAAATAAGCATTTTTGTTCTTGTCAAACGCATCGTGGTTTTCCCATTGCACCTGTCCAATATTTTTTTTGCCAATCTTTTCTTCCATTTCTTCTTTTTTCATTGGAGTGTGAATACCCAGTGCAGGAATAACAATAGCATTATGTTTTGTTGTACATCCTGCCTTTTTAAGTGCATCCAGAACAATGTCAAAAAACTTATAGGCAGGAGTGGGGCGGGTATTGTCATCCACGACAATCACAACTTTTTTATTTTTCAAAACGTGTTTTTGAATAGGTTTTGCTGCAAAAGGGTTGGCCAATGCTCTTGCAACTATGTCTTTTTCATTTTGTTTTTTGGGCGATAGTTTATGCTCCTGTTGCTTGGGAATAATAACATCCCAGCTATCTGGAAGATCCAAGGATATGTATGAAGCACCCCATGGTAAATCTATTTTCATGGCAACCTCCAGTGAGTGTGTTTTTTATTTTTATACAATACTGTTTGGTTTATGTCAATATTATTTATTGTTATAAGGCTCTGACCCCTTGTTTTCATTCTCTTACACTTTTACATCCTTATTTTCTTGGAAAACTCTGCGATCCCTATGTTCTCCACATAATGCATTCTTTTGTCACACGCAGAATGCGCTGAGTGTACAGAGTTTTTTATGGCTCTGACCCCTTTTTTCTCTATTTTTTGAGCGTACTACGCGTTCTCTGCGTGCGTTTCCATGCTCTGACCCCCTGTATTGCAAATTTTTCATTAAAATTTACAAAATTTTCAATATATCTTTTTAATTTTTTCCACCAGAAGCGTTGTATACAGTAAAAGCTTTATTTTTCATCTTACTATAAATATACGGAGGAATACTATGGCTCGGAAATTACGGGTACAGCTACCAGGATTAACCTACCACATCACGTCCCGCTGCATCGAATGGAAATCTATGTTGCAGGAAGACTACTGTAAAGCGTGCTTTGTAGAAATACTCAACAAAGCGAAAGCTAAATATCACTTTAAACTCATTGCCTTCTGTATTAT
>JARYLT010000048.1 GCA_029907515.1 Spirochaetota bacterium
AATTCAAACGAAGACGATTACCTTATTTTGCAAAATATTTTAGTGAAGGGTAAAAACACAATTGACAGGACACTACCGAATATTTATTGTAACGGGAATATCATTTATATTTTGACAAAAAATATTTAGCTTGATTTCCCATGTTATATCATTTATACATCATAGCAATTCTTTTTCGTGCTTTAGTGAGGGAATAAAAAGATGAAAAAAATACTCATCATAATTAGTGTATCCATTATAAGCATGTTTACGTGTTATAATGCATCATATGCACAAAAACATTTTTCAGTTCAACAACTTATTGATAATGCATTGCGATCTTTTGAATTGCTTAAAGCTCAGCAGGTAAAAATTGATGAACTGGAGGCACTAAAAAAGTATAACACACAATGGAAAAATCCTGAAATAGCTGCTTATTATGGCAGTAAATCCATTGATGCTCAGAAGGGTCGAGTTTCAGGAATTGCTGTTACACAACCTCTTTATTTCCCTGGCAAGCTTTCACTTATAGATGAAATATATCGTTATAAAAAGAATTATGAAGTACTGTCGTATGAAGAGATGAAATACTTTATAGCAACAAGTGTCATTAATTTAAGCTATGAGTATGCAATAAGCCAGATGAAATCGTCACATATTAATTCAAGAATAAAACGTTTACATTTACTAAATACCTACATGACTTCCAGGCCATTAGTTTCGCCTCAAAAAAGGGTTGAGGTTAATATTGTAAAAAATCGCATACGACTTTTACAATCAGAAATTCACCGTATAAAAGCGGAGCAGGCTATTACCTTCGCACGATTGGCTTTATACACACAATTGGAATCACCTGAATTAAACGTTAAAATCAGTTGGATAGAAAACCCTCCGTTATTTAATCTTGAAGATGTCATTAAAAAGGCAAAAAATGAAAGTATTATGGTAAAAAAGCAAAAAGAAATACTGATGGCATCATTAAAAGAAGTTTCGCTGGCCAAAAAGAATAGTTATCCTGATTTTAATATACTATTTAATTATGATTATGAAAAAGTATATGAAAAAGAACAGTCTATTTCAGGAGGCATCAGTATTCCTATTCCACTTTATAATCAAAATCAAAATGCTGTTGATGCTTTGCAGTCAAAAGCAAAACAGGAAGATTTATACTTACGGTATATTGAAAAGATGATTGAAAGTGATATCCGCACAACAGTAGCACAGTATAATTATTATCTTAATTTATTACCATTATTTCCTCCATCAATAGAAAGTGAGCTTGAACAGTCAATGTATTATGCTGATGATCAGTTTCAAAAAGGGACTATAACGTTGCAATCGTATTTAGAGCTTGATATGCAGGTGTATGAAACACTTGAGAATATATATACCACACAAAAAGAGCTTGTGCGTACTATTGCAGCCATTGCGGCTATAATAAATGATTATAATCTATTAATGGAGATAGCAAAATGATATCTGCCTGGATAGAAAAAGCATTGGCAGGAAGGTTATGGGTTTTACTCATTACTATTGGCATTATTATTGCAGGTGTCTATTCAATTGGGAAATTACCCATTGACGCAGTTCCTGATATTACCAATGTTTCAGTCATGGTGAATACCAAAACTGGCGCTTTAGCTCCTGAAGAAGTTGAAAGAACAGTAACATTCCCTATTGAATCAGAATTGGCGGGATTACCTGATGTTCAGGATATACGTTCACTATCTAAATATGGCTTATCACAGGTAATAGTAGTATTTTCTGATAATACTGACATCTATTTTGCTCGGCAGCTTGTCAATGAACGTATTCAATCTATACGCGATAAATTGCCGGAAGGATTGTCGCCGGAGCTTGGGCCGGTATCAACCGGCTTGGGTGAAATATTCATGTATGCTGTGCTGCCAAAACAGGGAAGTAATCTTGCAAGGTTACCTGAAAAAGATCAACTCACGTATCTGAGGACAGTACAGGATTTTGTTATCAAGCCAGCTTTGAAAAGCGTACCAGGTGTTGCGGAAGTTGAGTCTAATGGTGGATATAAGAAGGAAATACATATCAATGTAGATCCTATGAAAATGCAAAATTATGGCATTACCTGTCACCATCTTGTAACTGCTCTTGAAAATGTTGGCGAAAATTATGGCGGAGGTTATATTCAGGTTGAAGGCAAGCAGATTATCGTTAGAACGTATGGCAAGATAGATTCACTACAACAGATTAAAAATATACCTGTAAAATTAAATGTATATGGAGCACCTGTGCGATTGTGGCAGGTGGCAGATGTTGTTGTTGGACATCAACAGCGTTTGGGAGCAGCAACACTCAATGGTAATGAAACGGTGTTGGGTACTGTATTGATGCGTATTAATGCAAACAGCAGAGAAGTTGCTTTAGCTGTTGAAAAATTTATAAAAGAAATACCATTGCCTCCAGATGTTGAAATTAAGGTATTGTATACCCGAAGTTTTTTAGTTAATGCCACCATAAAAACCGTTGCTCGTAATTTAACTGAGGGAGGTTTGCTGGTTATAGCAGTACTTTTTTTCATTTTAGGTAATATCAAGGCTGCTTTCCTGGTTGCTCTTGCCATACCATTGTCAATGCTTTTTGCTACTACTGGTATGGTAGCATCGGGTATTGCTGCAAGTTTAATGAGCCTTGGTGCTATAGACTTTGGACTTATTGTTGACGGTTCGGTTGTAATGATTGAAAATATAGTGCGCCATTTTAATGAATTCAAAAACAAGTCATTAACAAAAAAAGAAAAGATTTCCATAATAAGTGATGCTGCAAAAGAAGTGAGCCAGCCAGTTTTCTTAGGAGTATTAATTATCATGCTGGTCTATGTACCAGTATTAACTCTGACGGGTATTGAAGGCAAGATGTTTAGACCAATGGCAGAAACGGTATTGTATGCATTGGGTGGTAGTATTATCATTGCAATGTTTTTTATGCCAGTTATGGCATATTATGGTATAAGTCCTAAAAAGTCAGAAAAAGAACCAGTGGTATTTAGAGCTCTGACAAGAGTATACAATCCTTTTTTGATATATTCTTTAAAACACCCTGTAAAGGTTATTATCCCAACTTTATTAATTGCTCTCATTTCTATCATAATGTTTCTACATTTAGGTTCAGATTTTATTCCCAGGCTTGATGAAGGTGATATGGTTATTGGGCTTGTTCGTAATCAGACAATAAGCCTTGATTCTTCACTTGAGATACAGAAAAAAAGTGACCAGGTAATAAGCCAGTTTAAAGAGGTCAAAACTGTATTTTCACGTATGGGAACGCCTGAATCGGCTACTGACCCAATGGGAGTTAATTTTGCTGATACATTTGTCATTCTGGAAAAGGACAAATCAAAGTGGGGATTATACAATGGAAAACGTCCAACAAAAATTGAGCTTTTTGAGGCGATAGCTCAAAAGATTGATGAACAGGTGCCAGGACAGGAAATCTCTCTCACCCAGCCAATTGAAATGCGTTTCAACGAGATACTGGAAGGCAACCGTGCAGATATTACCTTGCGAATCATTGGTCCAGATCTGAATACTTTATATGAGCTATCGAACAAATCCATTCCAGTTCTTGAAAAAATTGAAGGAGCTTCCACGGTAGAACTTGACCCCTTAACTGCCTTAAAAAAAAGTGAAATTATTGATGTTGTTCTAAATTACGATGCAATATCAAAATATGGCGTTAACATTAATGATGTAAATAATGCTTTTTCAATTGCAATGAGTGGTAAACAGGTGGGTTATCTTTATGATGAAGATAAACGCTTCCCAATTATGATAAGAATAAGCGACGTTTACCGTAACAACGTTGCAAATATTGCAAAAATACCAGTTGGTCTGGCTGATGGAGGAGCGATACCTATTGCTACTGTAGCTTCAGTGCAAAGACACCAGCAGATAACAACAATAGCGCGAACAAGAGCACAGCGATATGCAGCAGTATCAATAAATATTAAAAACAGGGATACACAGAGTTTTGTAAATGAAGCAAAGGAAAAAATAAAAGCGTTAAATATCCCTGAAGGGTATCAATTACAGTGGGGAGGCCAATTTAAAAATTTAGAGTCAGCACGTCTTCGCTTGCTTATTATTATTCCAATAGTACTGGCAGTAATTTTTGTGATTCTTATCCGTACATTCAAAAGTATTACACAAACATTACTTGTTTTTAACAGTATTCCCTTTGCACTTACCGGAGGTATTATCTTCATTTATTTAAGGAATATTCCATTAAGCGTTTCAGCTGGTATAGGGTTTATTGCACTAATTGGTATTGCCATACTCAATGGTATGGTACTGGTTAATTTTTTTAATCAATTACGCAGTCAAGGTGTAAAATTAGAAAAAGCTGTTTATGAAGGCACATTAATTCGCTTAAAACCAGTTTTAATGACAGCCCTTGTTGCTAGTTTTGGCTTTATCCCCATGGCTTTTAACACAGGCATAGGAGCTGAAGTTCAGCGCCCTCTTGCAACAGTGGTTATAGGTGGATTGATTTCTTCAACAATTCTGACATTGCTGTTATTGCCAACGCTGTATTTGTGGGTTGAGAAGTTGTTTGGCAGGGAATAAGAAGCTCTGTGTGTTGCAAAAATGACACGGTGTGGCATAAATAGTAAACTTCATTGTAACTTCAGGAATAGATAAATAATAGAAAACTCTCGAAATTCCAGCACTTTCAAATGTTTTTCAAAAAAGTAAAGTTGGCACAAATTTTGCTAATTTATACTATTAGAAAAGCTAAGGAGCATAACCATGATGAATATACCAATTATACAGGTTTTTGTGCTTTTCTGGGTATGTGTGCTTCTTTGGGTCATTATTGAATATATTGTTTATAGAAGTCAGAAACGAGGTCATTAAGGTAGCATATCCGGCAGGATACAATCCGTTTATTCATAACAATCAATCCCAGTTTTTTTATTTTACTGCAGCTTTTTAGCTGCAGTTTTTTTTGCTCGATAGTTACTAATAGTGATAGACATTACAAAGAAATTAAATACTATGTATTAAGTCAACAAGCCTGGTTGAACAAGTACCATAACACCTGCAGTCAAAGGTCAGAAAATCTGGAGTTAAATAGATTAGAACTTGGCAGTAGAAACAGTTGGATAATAATTTTATGTTAGATTGTAACAAATCTGGAACACATGAGATGGCTAAGTGGTCAATGCATTCTATTTTCATGGGAGATGTTATGAAAAAGTTACTACCAGTACTGATAGTATTATTTACAACAATAGCATATTCACAAAACTATCTTTATGAACTATCGGACAACATTGAAGCTTATAAAAATAAACAAATAACAATGATATTAAAGCTAAAACGGTATGATACAGTATTTCAGGTTATAACCTTTTATGATAAAAAAAATCATGATATTACCTTTGATTGTATTGAACTCATAAAAGAGCCATGGTTTATTCAGCAAAAATTGAATCTTCATCCAGGGATGGAATATTCAGTAACATTTTCTGTGAAAGGTGTGGGTAATCTAAAAGAAGTGATTGCTGACCTGAAATATTTTGAGCCTGTAATTTTTCAAAAGCTCCCATAAAAATAGCAGTTAAAAAAACGAAAGGCAAGATAGCTGGGCGGCTATCCTGCCTTCCCCTAAATGGGTAAACGTATGCGCAGTGCCTTGAGCACAAAAAGTAATGATCGGGAGGGATTTACTTATGTGCTCCTGTCATTTGTTATTGTCGGAAGAAAAACTTATTTTCTTTAGAATAAAATTATGAAAAAAACTTAAAAAACTTAAAAAAAAACTTCTTGACAACTAATATCAAAGAAGAGTATTTTTATAACATAATAGTAAATTAAAAGTTTGCTTTTCAATACTCAACAAAAATATTATAGAAAAGGAGTACTTGTATGAAAAAGATGTCTTTAGTTTTTGCAGCAATAATGGTAATGATTATGGTTGCTTGCAGCAGCACACCAGAAGTTCAGCAACCAGCAGGCGATCCCAATATTGCTTTAGTTAATGCACAGAATCAGCAGCTTGAAAAAATACCGGTAACTGGTTTTGCGTACAAAAGTGCAGTGGTACCAAAACAGGATTGGGACAAATGGGCTACTATGGCTGCGCCTGTTGTAAAAGAAGTTTTAAACAAATTGCCTGAAGGCTATGTATTGCAGGTAACCGGACACACCGATGGTTCAGGACCTGAAGAACCGGTTGGCAACAAACCTGGTAACATCAAGATATCCACTGAAAGGGCTAAAGCTGTATACAATGCACTTAAAGCTAAAGGAATCGATTCACCAAAGATGACCTACAAAGGTGTTGGTTCATCAGAACTTCTGCCAGGTGTGGATCCCCGAGATGCTGCAAACAGACGCGTTACATTCAAGGTTGTTCCAAAGAAATAGTACCAACTATAATGTAATGTTTGTATTGCTGTATATGTGTAGAGCCAGTTGTATAACTGGCTCTACGTTATTATAATAAAGGCTTATCAATTATGCGTGGTGTTGTTTCTAAAGTAATGGGGTTATATTATACCGTATATCATAATTCAACATATACAAATTGCGTACTCAGAGGCAAATTACGCCAGAAATTTGAATCTGAAGATGAAAAATTTTCCAATCCTGTTGCTGTTGGGGATGAGGTTGAAATAACCATAGCTGATGATGGTACAGGTGTTATTGAGGAGATAGTTCCAAGAAAAAATTATTTTTCACGCAAAGAGAAAGGTAAACACAGGAAAATAGATATCATTGCTGCAAATTGTGATTGTGTAGTGGTAATGCAGTCATTTGCTATGCCAAAGCTGAATCTGCGGTTTGCTGACAGGATAGCGGTCAGATGTGGTCAGCAACAAATTCCTCTAATTCTGTGTGTTAATAAATATGATTTGGCTTTAAAAAAAGATATTGAATTTATACACGATTATTACAAAAATACAGATGTACACATTATCATGACCAGTGCCAAAACGGGCTACAATTGCGATGAATTTAAAAAACTATTATATAATAAAACCTCGGTCTTTGTTGGGTATTCAGGAGTTGGAAAAACAAGCATACTGAATACCATGTACCCACATCTGAAACTGAGAGTGGGTGAGGTTTCAGCAAGCACTGGCAAAGGTAAGCACACCACAACCAATGTTACCATGATAATTGTGGAAGAGCACACAAAAATAATTGACACTCCCGGCTTGCGTGAATTTGGCATTATGGATATTGAGCCTCATCTGGTAAGTAAATATTTTTATGAATTTGAAAAGTATGCTGCACGGTGTGCATTTAAACCGTGCACCCATGATCATGAACCGGATTGCGAAGTGAAGCGGTTGGTGCAAAAAGGTGCCATATACGAAGAACGGTATATTTCATATATTAATATTCTCTATTCATTAAAAGATTATTATGCAACGATGTACTCATGATAACTGTAGAACATGTTCGGTTAACATTTAATCATCATGCGGTGTTGCAAGATGTGTGTTTTTCAGTACCACAGGGTTTGATCTATGTCATTCTTGGAAAAAACGGAAGTGGCAAGTCAGTACTGTTAAAAACAATTGCAGGGCTATTTTCCCATTTTACAGGAACTATCGCCTTAGCTGGTATTCCGTTACATGAATACCAAACGCTCAGCATAGAAGAAAAAATGAAGCGCAATATAACCATGGCGTACGTGTTCCAGAAAGGCGGGCTTTTTGATTCCATGAATGTGTTTGATAATGTTGCATTTGGGTTACGACGGCGCAAAGAAGATGAGGCGATAGTTAATAAAAAAGTAATGGAAGCTTTAGAATGGGTGGGTTTGTCAGGATCCGAACAAAAACTGCCTTCGCAGTTAAGTGGTGGTATGCAAAAAAGAGTGGGGCTTGCACGGGCGTTATGCCTTTCCCCTTCAATCATTCTGTATGATGATCCAACCGCAGGGCTTGACCCGGTTCTTGCTGATTCAATTTCTGATCTTATTGTTGCAACTCAGGAAAAATACAAGATGACATCATTACTGGTAACGCAGGATTTAGCTGTTGCCCAAAAGACAGCTCACCGGGTTGGATTGCTGCATAATGGCACCATTGTTGTTGATCTGGAATCTCATGAATTTTTTTCAAAGAATAATCCATATGCAAAGCAGTTTATTGATGGAGATAGCGAAGGTCCCATTGATAGTATATAAAAACATAACCATCACCATAACAATATGGTAACTAAAATATATTTGACAGTGTACCAGTAACTTGCTACAATGATATAAATAATGCTTAAGACATTTAACCATATTAAAGGCTATGGTTTTTATTTTTTTTTATGAGGGTTTATGAGCTATGCAAACACAACGAGAAAAATCTAAGTTAGACTGGCAAAATCTACCATTTGGATACATAAAGACAGATTATAATATCAGATATTTTTATAAAGATGGAAAGTGGTCTGAAGGAGAGCTTTCCACCGAAGAAACTATACCTATTCATATAGCTGCTCCAGGTCTTCACTATGGGCAGCAGGCGTTTGAAGGCCTTAAAGTTTTTGAAACTGTGGATGGGCGTATTGTAGCTTTCAGACCTGACGAGAATGCAAAACGAATGCAACGCAGTTGTGAAAGGATTTTCATTCCAGAAGTACCAGTTGATATGTTCATTGAAGCTGTAGATAGAGTTGTTGCAGCAAATGCAAGATTCGTACCGCCGTTTGGTACAGGTGCAAGCCTTTATGTGCGGCCAGTTATATACGGTGCTGGAGCAAGAGTTGGGTTGGGACCGGCGGATGAATATGTATTTATTGTGTTTGTAACTCCTGTTGGACCTTACTACAAGGGCGGTTTTAAGCCGGTTAAGGCTCTTGTTGTTGAGCAATACGACAGAGCAGCTCCCAATGGGGTGGGGGACTGCAAGGTTGGTGGTAATTATGCTGCAGGATTGCGCGGTGGGGAATATGCCAAAAAGAAAGGTTTCCCTATACCGCTGTATCTGGATCCAAAAGAAAAGAAATATGTTGATGAATTTGGTACCTCAAATTTTATAGCCATAAAGGGCAATACCTATCTAACTCCTGAATCTAATTCCATTTTGCCCAGTATAACTAACAAAAGCCTTATGGACATAGCTTCGCTTCTTGGTATGAATGTTGAAAAACGGCCAATTGCAATAGATGAAGTTGAGCATTTTGACGAGGTTGGGGCTGTTGGTACTGCAGCGGTAATTACACCAGTGTGCAGTATTCATTATCGTGACAAAGTATTTAAATTTTGTGATGAGGAAAAAGCAGGGCCTGTTATAACTAAATTATATGAGTATCTTACAAAATTGCAGACAGGTGAAATAAAAGATACATTTGGCTGGTTGCATGAGATTACAGTAAAATAGATTACATCACAATCAGGCTATTTTTTAATATGACAAATCAGGATATACGATGGATACAACGTTTTAATCATTTTATGAATGCTTTTAAACGATTGGAAGATGCTGTTAAATTGTATAATGATAGGGCACTATCTGATTTAGAAGAGCAGGGTTTAATACAGGCATTTGAATATACCCATGAATTAGCATGGAATGTTTTCAAAGATTTCCTTGAAGACAGAGGTGTTACTAATTTATACGGTTCAAAGGATACTACACGGTATGCTTTTAAAAATGGTTTAATTGATAATGGTGAAGTATGGATGGACATGATAATCAGCCGTAATTTAACTTCCCATACTTATGATGAAGAATTAGCTAAGGAAATTATAAAGAAAATTGTGAATGTATATATAAAGGAATTTGATAAAATGTTTTTGAAATTTAATACGTTGAAGAATGAAAATGAAATATGAAATTTGGTTTATCAGAAAAAACAATTGATTTGATTTGCTCTATTTTTATAAAATATCCTCAGATAGAAAAAGTTATTGTGTATGGTTCGCGTGCTAAAGGTAATCATAAAAATGGCTCAGATATTGATCTTGTGCTCATTGGAGGAGATGATTTAACAGTTGATGTTTTATATAAAATATTACATGAATTAGACGATTTGTTATTGCCTTATTCTTTTGATATTTCCTTATACAAATTTATACATAACCCTGATCTAATTGATCACATTCATCGCGTTGGCCTGGTTTTTTACCAAAAGTCTACTAACCCTGCCCACATTTGTTGAATTAATATTCATTCGTGCTATAGTCTGTAGTAGAAATATACTACTATGGAATCATTTTTATGTTAAGTAAACAGCAATACGCCTTATTGCTTGATATTTTTAAAACAGCTCAGAACGCAAAAAATAGCGACGCATTTTTATCAGATGTTGTAGATTTGTTCTATAATGAGCTTAAACCTATATCTGTTTCAGTATATACGATGGTAGGGGACGAACGGCTGGTACTGCACCATGAAGCAGGCAAAAACTTTGATGAACTGGTAGTAAAAATTTATAATTTTTCATTGGTTGTTCGCAAGGCAATTAAAAAGAAAAGTGTGTTATTTTTGCCCACAGCAAAACCTTTTCAACATGATGAAACCGATATATCTGTAGTAATTATTCCTCTCTTGCATGCAGATATTGTTGTTGGCATGGTATGTCTGGTTTTTCTCTTAGAAGAACTTCAATATTTACAGAACAATGCACCATTTTTCACGCTCATTGGTAAAATCACAGGGACTATACGGTATTATCAGACAGGTCTTAAGGTTAGCAAATCTGATACTGCGGAGGAAGAATTTGGAAAAACGATAGCCAGTTTACGGGTGCTTGCTCAGGGCATGGCACATGAATTTAATAATATTCTGGCGGTTATAAAAGGTTATGCCGAGCTATTACTAATGAATGAAGCTGTGGATGAATCAGTTAAGGATGCAGTGGCCATAATTGACAAGCAGACTACCAGAGGTTCATCTCTCATTGACCGGCTGAGTGTATTTGTCACAGGAAAAGATATCTCATTTGAATATTGTTCGCTCAATGATTTAGTCAAAGAGATAGTTGATTTGCAAAGGTTTACATTGGAAAAAGAATCAATTGAGTGTAAATTAAAATTAGGTAAGATTCCCGAAATATTTGTAGATTCACGCCAGATAAAGGAGGTGCTTTTAAACTTAATTTCACATGCTCGTTCGGCAATAAAGCCCAATAAAAAAGGAACTATTGCCATTGAAACATCTTTTAACCGTGATGCGGTTATGCTTAAACTGGTTAACGATGGTGTTCCCGTCAACTGGGAAAATGGTGAAGAACAGAAAGCAAAAGCCAGTAATGGTGTGGATAATGTGGGTAATGGCATTAATTTAGCAATTGCGTATGGTATAATGCAGAGTCATGGTGGTGATATGACGCTGTGCCATGACCCCGCAAAGTGTAATGAAGTAACACTGTATTTTAAGCGTTTTAATCCTGCAGTTGATGCTGTTGAAAAAAAAGAAGAAAAAGAGATGCTGTATTTAGGTGAAGTGAGAATTTTAATAGTGGATGATGAAGAGCCAATACGACAGTTTTTGTCTTCTGCTTTTGAACGAATGGGCTATCAGGTGTTGACAACTGATAATGGACAGGAAGCCATTGATATATGCACATTTGAGGATATTGATATCGTGTTTTTAGATTATTTAATGCCCGGATACAAAGGGGATGCTGTTTTCAAGTCAATCCATGAAGTGAGCCCTAATACGGATGTTGTATTTATCACAGGGGTAGATTCAATACCTGATATTGATAAGCTATTAATGATGGGACTGGAAGGCGTCCTTAGAAAACCCTTTAAGATAGAAACTATCATTAAATTAACCAACGAAATAATGGCACGAAGATATAATACATTACAGGATTGAATCTTATTCTGATTTTATTACCCGTTCAGCCTGAAGAGCTAAATATTTTACCAGGGTTGGTTCATCGATAAACCCTAAATTCATAAGTATTATACCAATAAGCCCACCTTCCTTTTTCTGGATAGATAAAGCCTGATTCAATTGATCCTGGGTTATAACTCCATCTTCAACTAACAGTTCACCTAACAATGGCTTAGCCATAATGCCTCCTTGCAATAGAATGATTAATAATTATATTAACACATCTGATATTTGTCCAGTATTATAATAGCCGTTTTACTGCATCTTTCCACAAAGCTATTTCACGTTTCCGTGCAGTTTCATTCATTGATGGATTAAAACGTCGTGCTATCTTATTAAATTTTGCAACTTCATCAATGGTATTGTATACGTTTGCGGTTATACCCGCTAAATATGCCGCCCCTAATGCTGTTGATTCCGTTACCTCAGGCAAAAGCACCGGTATACCCAATATATCTGCCTGATATTGCATTAAATAGGTATCGCGTGTTGCTCCGCCATCAACTCTGAGCTCATGAATGTTTTTTCCTGAATCATTCTGCATGGCTTCTAACACTTCATACGATTGCAATGCAATAGACTTCACTGCGGCACGCACAATCTGCTGGGGTGTAGTATCACGTGTAAGCCCAAAAATAGCGCCCCGTGCATCCATCTTCCAGTATGGCGCACCCAGCCCAACAAATGCTGGAACTACCACAACTTCATCCTCTTTTGTAACCGAAAGCGATACTTTTTCAGCATCTGAGCTTTTTTCAATAAATTTCATATAGTCTCTCAGCCACTGTACTACAGCCCCGCCAATAAATACTGAGCCCTCAAATGCATAAACAGGCTGCCCTTTATTATCGCATGTCAATGTGGTAAGCAAACCATGCTTAGAAAGCATCCATTCATTACCCATATTGAGCAACATAAAACAGCCGGTACCATAGGTGTTTTTTGATGTCCCTTCAAAAACGCAGTTTTGGCCCACCATTGCCGCCTGCTGGTCGCCAGCAATCCCACCAATGGTTATGCCGTCAGGTAATCCTGGAACGCCATACGTTTCGCCAAAATATGATGCTGATTCTCTTACTTCAGGAAGTATGGTACGCGGTATATCCAGTATTTCTAAGATATCTAAATCCCATACTTTTTCTTTTATATTGAACATGAGTGTACGGGAAGCGTTGGTGTAATCGGTTTTATGAGATTTGCCGCCAGTTAATTTCCACAAAATCCAGGTGTCGATAGTTCCAAATAACAGCTTGCCGCTTTTAGCTAAATCGCGGGCGCCAGGCACATTATCAAGCATCCATTTGACCTTTGTGCCCGAAAAATATGCATCAATTACAAGGCCAGTTTTTTCGCGAAATAACTGTTCATGGCCAGCTTGTTTTAGTTGATTGCATATATCAGTTGTTCTTCGGCATTGCCATACTATTGCGTGGTAAATGGGATTTCCTGTTTCTTCATTCCATAGCACTGAAGTTTCTCGCTGGTTGGTAATGCCAATTGCTATCGCATCTTTTGGATCCAGATTCCCTTTTTGTATGGCTTCAGGTAACAGTTTTACAACGGATTCCCAGATTTCATTGGCATCGTGTTCAACCCAGCCAGGTTTTGGAAAATGCTGTGTAAATTCTGCATAGCTGCTTGAAATTGGCAATCCATGTTCATCAAAACAGAATACGCGGTTACCGGTAGTACCTAAATCAATAGCAATGAGGAACTTTTTACCCATAATACAACCCCTTCATTATTTTTATGTGCGATAGTTACTGTACAGTAAAGCTACATAATAGCTGAAAACAGTATGGTAAAATATGTTTAAGGCTTTACAGTGAAGTATTTAGATTTTCAATACCGTTGAGTGCTTATCCTACGGTTTTAATTAATAATTTGTCAATTAAATTTTGCTGAAGAAAATGAGCGATATATAAAAATATCTTGCAATGCTATTGTGATTTTGAAACACTGTGTAGAGTTATTTAGGACCTTATAATTGTATAATGTATATAGAGAATGTACAATGGAGCCTTTTTATATGGATTTATGTAAAGAAAAATATCTAAATAAACTTCACAATAACATCCCAATCTTTATTGCAGAAATTGGGCTTAACCACAATGGCAAATTAGATGAAGCAATTGAACTGATTAAAAGGGCAGCTGAGTCTGGTGCCGATTTAGTTAAGTTTCAGGTTTTCAATTCCGAAAAATTTTATTCAGTGTATACTAAGTCTTTGCTTAATAATGAAACGCCGGCGTATGATGATAGCACCATACAATTTTTTAAAAAGTTTGAACTTTCATGTGAGGATTACAAAACGCTACAAAAGGTGGCGCAAGAACATGGTGTTGTATTTTTTGCATCATGTTTTGATGATGATTCTTTTGAAATGATGGAAAACCTTAATGTGCCATTGTACAAAATAGCTTCGTCAGAAGTTACTAATGTTCCATTGTTGCAAAAAATAGCATCCACTCATAAGCCTGTGATTGTTTCTACAGGCATTTCATTGCAGCATGAGATAGCTTATGCAATACGCCTTTTGCAAAAAGGCGGTTGTCATGTTGCGTTGTTGCATTGCGTATCACTGTATCCAGTTTGCCATGATGCAATTAATCTTTTGCGAATCAAAAGTTTACAGCACGTGTTTGGTGTACCGGTTGGATTTTCAGATCATTCTAAGGACAATCGTGCTTCCATAATGGCTGTTGCAATGGGTGCACGGGTATTTGAAAAGCATTTTAAATTATCGCACAACCATGATTGTGCAGATAAGGATGTCTCTCTTACACCAGAAGAGTTTACAGCATACATTGACGATATTAATATGGCGCTGGCAATGCTTGGTGATGGGTTAATCGATTTTAAAGAAGTTGAGGCAGCTGTTGCCCGTTCGGCACGGCGAAGCATTTTTGCATCACGGGATATACCAGCAGGGACAAAACTTCAATACAGTGATATCATTGTCAAGCGACCGGGCGTGGGCCTATCGCCGCTACATATTGATGACATTATAAGGAAAAAAGTTAAACATGCAATACCAAAAGACATGCCAATATGTGGAGAGGATATTGAATGAGTATAGATCTTTTCCAGCGCTTTTTGCAATGTATACAAGCTTTAAATGATGAACATGTAGAATATGTTTTAATTGGAGGTTATGCAATATTATTGTATGGTATGCCACGAATTACTCAAGATATTGATTTTTTTATAAACCCTGAAGTGGAAAATATAGAAAAATTAAAGCGCGCTTTAAAAAAAGTATTTAATGATGCAAGTATTGACGAAATTTCGTTAGATATGGTACATGAATATCAGGTTATACGATATGGTACACCCGATGGGTTTTATATTGATATTATTGCAATGATTGGTGAAATGTATAAATATAGTGATATACAATATGTAACTAAAGAAATTGAAGGAATTACCGTTAGAGTGGCACAAATAGAAACGCTTTATAAGATGAAAAAAGACACAGTAAGGCCTGTTGATAAGTTAGATGCAATGTTTTTAAGCGAATTATTAAAAAAGAAAAAAGGAGAGCAAAACTAACAATGATATATAAATTCAAAACATTTGAAGAAGCGCAAAAAAATATATGGAATGTTGAACCTGATGAAACATATTACAAGCAGATACGAGCGCTTTTTGCAATGGCATTTACCATTAATCCGCCACAGTGCAAGCGTGGCCTATTTGTTTTTAAAACTTTTGAAGAAGCAAATGAATTTAGATTAAAAGATCAGATTGAGAGAGCTTTAAAAAATGTATAAATGTACTCAGTAAACTATAAAATTGTTGAATAAAAAGAGTTGTAAAGAAACATTGTGTGGTGATTGTGTTCTATATACTATAAAACTTACGATGAGGAAATCACAGAATGAAAAAGATAGCCATTGTATTGCTTTTTTTTGCTTCAGTATATTCTGGATATGCATTAACCGTTGATTATATATTCAATGAAAAGCAGCGTTTAATGTTAAATACAGCTACCGACATAATACAGGCTTCATTAGGATATGATGATATCAGGGAATTAGTGTATATAACTTTCTGGAGCACTCAGCCCGATGCCAAAAAAATTGATACATTTAATGTGTATATTGCTCAGCAATATAAAATCAGCCCAGATGATGTTATGTTTATTTATGAGCGATTATTGCAGTCAGTATATATTATTGAATACATGGCTGATCTGGCAAAGTCAAAAAAGAAATGGAAGTTCTATTACTACTATTCAGATACACTGTTACCAGATACCAGGCGGTTTTGTGATACTTTAAAACAGGCTATTATAAAAGCAGATCCGTTAGTGGCAGAAAAAATAGATAAACGTGATGCAGCAATAAAAAGCTATGCAATTGATATCGTAAAATACAAAGAAGCATTGTATGGAGGAGGTTTTTAAAAAAAGAGCCCCAAAAAGGGGCTTAAAGTTTTGTTATAGCCTGCATTAGCACTCTTTTATTATGAGTGCTAACAATAATATACATAAAATTCATTATATTGTCAAGTATTTTTGTTATATTTTATATTTTAGAGTATTTTACTGTCTGGATTATACCCCAACTGTACTGACAATTGTAGTGAGGTATCTCGTACAGCATGGATAATGTCCTGTTTGTGTTTAAGTATAAAATCAGCATTACCGGTAATGGCAAATGCTGCAATAATACCGCTATAGTTGAAGATAGGCCCACCAATTCCAGCCAATCCCATCACTGACTCCTGATTATCAAAACTAATTCCAGCCTGGCGCACCTTTTTTATTTCTTTCATAAAGCCTTCTTTTGATGTTATAGAATTTGGTGTCAGCATCTGGAAAGCATAATCTTTTAAAATTTCTTCTAACCGCTCTTTTTCCATATAGGCACACAGTAACTTGCCTATACAGGTGGTATGTGTGGGTATAACTGAACCGGCTTGAGGATATGACATAAACCTGTTTTCAGGCTCAACGCGGAGTACTATGACTACTTTATCTCCCACAAGCATGCCAATATTGACCGGTTGCCTGAATTGAAAGCATAGACGTTCGGCCCATACCCTGGCAATGCTCACCAGGTCAAGGTTGGTGGCATATTTCATTCCTAACTGGAATACATACGGACCAAGCCGGTATTTGCCAGTTTCATGATCTTTTTCAAGATATCCTAAATGACACAGTGTTTGAACTATTCCCTGTATGGTGGTTTTGGGCAATGTTAGTTGTCGGGCAAAATCGCTTATGCCCAGCGGTTTTTTATCATGAACAAACAGTGATAAAATAGCATGTGCCCGTTCAATTGATTGAATGCGTTTAATCTTTTTTGTTTTCATAATTGTCATACTATATAACAAAAAGTTATTGACAGTTTACATATTCAAATTTATATTGAATATAATATCGTACAATGTACGATATAGTCGTACATTGTCAACTACTTTTTGTAGGAGTATAGAATGGATATACTGAAAAAATTTGAGATTACTGATCCGTATGAGTATGTTGCTAATTTAAAAAAGGCAACAGGCAAGGGTGTGCTTGCGTATATGTGTTCGTACACACCGGAAGAGCTCATCTATGCCGCAGGTATTCACCCATTCAGAATATTTGGTCAGGTGGAGACAATCTCTAAGGCGGATGCACATCTGCAGGCATACAGCTGTTCGCTGGTACGGGGTGCACTGGAGGATGCACTGCAGGGCAGGCTGTCATTTGTGGATGGTGCCGTGTTTCCGCACACCTGTGATTCAATTCAGCGGCTTTCCGATATATGGCGCCTGAATGCTGGCATGAAGCATCATTTTGATGTGGTATGGGCTGTAAAACTCAATACAGATAGTGCACGGAAATATATGCACGATGTGCTGGTGCGCTTTGTTAAGGAACTGGAACAAAGTTTTGGGATTACAATATCAAACGAAAAGCTGCAAAAAGCAATTACTACGTATAATGAAATCCGCTCACTCTTAAAAACTATCTGGCAGCTGAAAAGCGATAATAAAAGTGCTTTAACTGGTAGCCAGATGAATGCAGTCATTAAAGCGGCAATGATACTTGACCGTGACCAGCTTGTGTCCAATTTAAAGCAGTTGATACCATCCATTGAGCTATCGCCGCAAACTGAAAAACGAAAACGCATAATGCTCATTGGCGGTATTTGCAATCATCCTGATATTTACGATTATATTGAAGCTTCAGGTGGTGTGGTGGTGTGGGATGATTTGTGTACCGGTTCGCGGTATTTTGAGGGGGCGATAGCAACTGATAAAGAACCATTGCAGGCAATTGCCGACAGATACTATGAAAGAAATATCTGCCCGGCAAAACACCGTGATTACTACACCCGTGCTGAAACCATTAAAGCAATGATTAAGAAGCATAATGTGCAAGGTGCGATATTTTTGTATCTCAAGTTTTGCGATCCTCATTCGTTTGACTATCCTTACCTGAAAGAAGCGCTGGATGAGGTTGGTGTTCCTTCCATATTGCTGGAATTAGAACAACAGCTTCCATCAGAAGGGCAGATGAAGACGCGACTTGAAGCATTTATTGATATGATTTAATTTTACGAGGTGAACCTATGGCAGAACCACAGGAAAAAAAGGACAACAGAATAAAATCCGTTAAACGGATGAAAGAGATAATGACCAATTATTATATAGAGGCAAAAACTGCTGCGCAGAACAACAAAAAAGTAGCATGGATAACCAGTGGCGGGCCGGTGGAGCCTCTTTTAGTTATGGATGTAATTCCCGTGTATCCAGAAAATCATGGCGCGATGGTTGGTGCATCAAAGATGGGTGTGCAGCTATGTGAAAAAGCAGAAGAAATGGGCTACTGCCGCGACCTGTGTTCGTATGCGCGTTCGGACATTGCGGCAGCGCCTATTAACGGAGGGCCTATTGGTGGATTGCCAAAGCCTGACTTTCTGGTATGCTGCAATAATATCTGTGGCACTGTACTCAAATGGTATGAGGTGCAGGCGCGGTATTTTAATGTACCACTGTTTATCTTTGATACGCCGTTCTGTCACAGTGAAATGACTCAGGAAGCAAAGGATTATGTGGGTGCACAGATACTTGAATACATTGCGTTTTTAGAGGAACACTGCGGCAAAAAATTTGATTATGATAAGGCAGTTGAAGTTGGTAAGCTTTCGGTTGCAGGGCAACGGCTGTGGCAGGCGGTTCTTGATACTGCAATGCATAAGCCCGCACCAATGAGTGCTTTTGATGCATTTTTCCATTTAGCACTTATTGTGACATTGCGTGGTACACAGATTGTTGTGGATTATTACACTGAATTGCTCAACGAAATGAAGGAGCGTATTGCAAATGGTATCAGTGCAATTCCCAATGAACAGTACCGCTTGCTGTGGGATAACCTTCCTGTATGGTATAAAACAAAGTGGCTTTCGGATACATTTGCTGCACATAATGCATGCCTGGTGGCTGATACGTATACGACCGCATGGTGCAGGCAACTGGATTATCTTGATGAAAATGATTTTTTAAAGAGTATGATTGAGGGGTATACCGCTATCTACCTGAATATTTCGGTGGAACAGATGGCAAAAGCTGTTATTGGTATGATAGACAAATACGATGTTGATGGCCTTGTGATGCATTCAAACCGCAGTTGTAAGCCTTATTCACTGGGGCAGTATGATATACAGAGGATTGTGCAAAAGGAGAGAGGGATCCCATCGCTTATTATTGAAGCAGATATGGTAGATGAGCGCAATTTCAGTGAAGCGCAGGTGTTAACCCGCATTGAAGCCTTTATGGAAATTATTAAAAGTAAAAAATAATATATTTTTGGAGGTCTTATATGTACGAAACAAAGCCATGGCTTAAATACTATGGAGATGTGCCACATTCACTGGATTACCCTAAGGTAACCATGTATGAAGCGCTGATGCGTACAGTTGAGCGAAAACCCAATGCTATTGCCTGGGACTTTATGGGGTATACAGCCACGTACAAAGAGTTTGCACAACTCATTGATAGGTGTGCTGAAGGGTTATATGCATTAGGGCTTAAAGAGGGTGATACCATAACTATCTCAATGCCGACAACGCCTCAAGGGATAATTTGCTTTTATGCTGTCAATAAGATTGGGGCTGTGGCCAGTATGATACATCCACTATCGCCTCCAAAAGAAATTGAATTTTATCTTACTATAAGCAACAGTACATTTGCACTAACCATTGATGCCTTTTATGGTGCGTTCAAGGAGGTGATGGATAAAACTCCCTGCAAAACTTTAATACTTACTAAAATTTCAGATTTTCTACCAGGGCTTAAAGCATTGGGGTTTTATCTAACTAAAGGGAGGAAGATCCCAAAAGTGCCTAAAGACCCTCGTGTGGTGTGGTGGTCTGACATGATGAAAAAGACCTGCACTGTTCCAAAATCCAGCATGAAAACTGATGATATGGCAGTTATTTTATACAGTGGTGGCACTACGGGTATGCCCAAAGGCATTATGCTTTCAAATATGAATTTTATCAGTGAAGGCATGCAGGTTGCTTCATGGGGTAAAATGTCTGAAGATGATTCAATACTGGCAATATTACCTATATTCCATGGATTTGGACTGGGTGTTTGTACCAATGCATTTTTTATGGGTGGTGGAAAAAGTATTCTGGTACCACAATTTGATCCGGTTATTGTTGCAAAACTTATTAAACAAAAGAAACC
Organism: Spirochaetota bacterium; assembly: GCA_029907515.1. Taxonomy (GTDB): domain Bacteria; phylum Spirochaetota; class UBA4802; order UBA4802; family UB4802; genus UBA4802. Next base: position 20,498 of record JARYLT010000048.1, read on the forward strand.
CAATTTCCTTATTGGTGTCCCAACGTTGTTTGAGGCATTGAGTAAAAGCAAGGTGTTTGGTTCTGCAGATTTATCATGTATTAAGGCGGCTTTCAGTGGTGCAGATACCCTGCCTCGTGTTGTAAAGGAAGAATTTGAAAGGGTAGTAGCACGGCAGGGTGGCAACGTAAAATTGCGTGAAGGGTATGGGCTGACCGAAGCTGTAACGGCAATTATGGCAATGCCAATGAATGAATATCGCGAAGGTAGTATAGGAGTTCCTTTCCCTGATATGATGGCAAAGATTGTGAAACAGGGAACAACTGAAGAAGCCCCATGTGGTGAAGAAGGTGAAATATGTGTTTCTGGTCCGGCTGTAATGCTGGGTTACCTGAATCAGCCAGAAGAGACCGCAAAAACGCTGCGCAAGCATGATGATGGGTTGCTATGGTTACATACCGGTGATATAGGGACAATGGATGAGGATGGATTTTTCTATTTCAAATTACGGTTGAAAAGAATGATCAAGTCATCGGGATTTAATGTATACCCATCACAGGTTGAAGACGTATTGCGTAAACATCCAGCAGTAGACCAGGCCTGTGTAATAGGTGTACCGGATAAAGCACAGGTAGAAAGGGTAAAAGCATTTATAGTTTTGAAACCGGAATATAAGGATAAAGCGGGTAGTGCATTGGCAGAAGAATTAATTGGACATTGCAGGGAACATCTGATAAAATGGAGTTGCCCACGGGAAATTGAGTTCAGAGATGAATTGCCAAAGACAAAAGTTGGCAAAATTGCTTTTAATGTACTGGAAGAAGAGGAAAAGGAAAAATTACGAAGCCGTGGAGAATATGCTGGATAAACTTCCGATAATAGGAGTATGAACAGACTTTCTGTATATATTTTCGAATTTGCATTTCGATTCCCGTGGCTGCGGTATATTGTCTGGGCTATTATTATTAGTGTAAGTATCTATGCAGGTTACCATCTCTTTTACGAAGAGGTGGTAACCTATCCAGTGGGATGGGAGCGGAGTGCTGTCATAACACCATATACACTGAAAATAAAGTCTCCTTTTGCAGTGTCAAAGGGCAATGTCGTTGCAGTTGTATTTGAAGGTACGGAAAAAAATGAGCACGGCATTTATATTATACTTTCCCTTAATGGAGGGAAGGATTTTCTTCCACCATATAAATTATCAGATATTGATCCTGCTGTAGCTGTGCGCCCTCATGTTGCCATATCAAATAACGGTCATATTGCCTGTACCTGGCATAACCTTGTTGATAGTAAAAGTAACATTTTCTTGACCACTTCCAATGATCTGGGTGCCACATGGACAAAACCTGTAGCGCTATCGCTTCAGACGTATGAATCCATGTTGTCACAGGTGTTTTATGATTCCACGGGCGGGCTGCACCTTTTTTATCATGGTTCTGTTGGTGGACGTCTTACACTGTATCATGCATTTTCTCCCGATGAACTGCAATTTACAAGGATAGATACAATAGCAGATATTGCAACGGAATATAGAGGTATATTCTTCCCTGCTATAGTTTTTGAAGGTGATTCAATATATGTAGTATTTCAGGCAAAGATATTGTCTGGAGGGATATTGTCTGATGACCTGTTCTTTGTTTATTCACATAATGCCGGAAAAAGTTTTTCAAATCCACGGAGGATTACCACCAGCCCGGCTAATGATTCATCTCCCTCAATACTATTGCACAATGATGTTATTTACTGTGTGTATCAGAATAATGAAAAGAGGCAATGGGATGTACGGCTTTTACGAGGATATAACCGGGGAAAGGAGTGGGAGCAGCAGCCAGTTACTATAACTGATATAAACGTTGATTGTTACAGTCCTCGCATAGTTGCATCAAGCGATGATGAATTGTTGATTGTATGGCATGATATGCGCGAACGCTATCCTGCGGTATTTGGAAGAAAATTGTCTCTTATTGATAATTCACTGACTGGTGATGCACGGATATCTGATGCAAATGTAACTTCGTATGATCAGTTTCCTGTTGTTATTAAAAAGCAAGTTCTGTTGTTCTGGAATAGTAATGACCGTTTGCTGGCAAAGTTTTCGGATATTTCGGTACTTCCTCCAAAGGTATATTCGCGGACACATCCTGAAAATGTATGGACCCGCAACACAAATGCCATTATAGAATGGGATCCGCCAGTTGATGAATCAGGTATAGCCGGGTATGCGGTTATTTATAATGACCTACCCACATTTGATCCAACAGTACAAAACGTGGAAGGGCCAATAAGAAAATATGTTGTTCCTGATTTGAAGGATGGTATAACATATTTTCATATTCGCGCTATTGATAAAGCTGGCAACTACAGCCGTACCATTCATTATCCATTAATGGTTTCTAGTACGCCACTACCCATGCCCACAGTGAGCTCTCCAACGCATCCTGAAGCTACTCAGGTAGATAATCCGGTTGCAGTATTGCAGTGGAAAGTTGAAGAAAAGGACAGACTTAAAGGATTTTACTATGCTATTGCCAAGGATGCAATTGTTGAACCATCAACATTCACAACTGCTGACTCGGTGACTCTTGAAAGCTTGCCAAAAGGGAGATATTTTTTCAGCATTCGTCCTGTTGATATGACCAACATGAAGGGGCGGATGGCAACCTATGAGATAGTCATTGGGGATGTTGGAAAAGCTGATGCGGCATATTATGAACAATTAGCCAAAGGTGTGCTACCACCAGAAGAATTACCAGAGAAGGTTCCGGGAAAGGTAAGAATACAGTATCCCATTGTGCTTTTTAATATACCGTTTAAAGAAATCTATGCGTCTTCATTTTATAAATTTTCACTCATGCCAAAAAATATTTTACCTAAGCAGGTTGTGGGGTATTCAGTGGTTGTTTCTTTACAGAAAGTAGTGCCACCTTTTATCGTTACCCACCCAACCAGTGAGATAATGCTTACAAATGTAAAACCGGGAAATTACACCATAACAGCCCGCATGCGCTACGTATATTACCAGAATGGCAAAGCAGTATATAAATGGAGTGCACCCAGCTATACTGCGCTGGTTGTTAAATCGGCATATACATCTCCATTAATGAATTATGCCGAAAATCTTAATTCAATGATTAAGGACAGACAGGTAGTAACCATCATCTACAGTATAGGAATGCTGTGTATGGTGCTGATAATTGGCATGAGTACACGTATAACATTTTCGTTACAGTCATTGTGGTACAGGATTTTCCGGATTTTTTAGACAATTCTTAGTTTACTTATCGGTTAATATTCTTAAATCGGTTTCAGGTGGCAATGAATCCTTTGGGATGGTATCAACAGGAGCATTTTGCTTTTTGCTGATGGTTTTCTTTATTTTTTTACTGTCATTTTTATTTACTGAATTGCTGGTTTGCTCGCTGCGGTGTGGTTCAGTGATTTGATGGGTCTGGTGATGGTTACAGCTTTTATATATGCATAGAGTTATACCAAGAACTATCGCCAAAATTATAAGTGGTATGAGATAGTTACTGGTATATGGTTTTGCAGGTGGAGGGTATTTGCCTGATGTATATGAAAGCCGGTTAGGGGTACTGTTATATCGTTTCATAATAACATGTTCGATAGCTCATGCAATGGAATTATCCGTGTGTAAAATGGGTATTGCCATGGTTATGCTATTGCCTTTTTTATTCCATGAAACTTTAGCAAACTGCTTGATAATAAAAATGCCTCTTCCACGTGGTTGCAGGTGAACTTTGGAATGTACATCAGGATGCTTAAAACCAGTTCCCTCGTCGGTAATAGTAATATATAATTGATTGGTATCCTTTGCAACCTCAATATGGACATATTTATTCTCATTCCATTTGTTGCCATGTTCCATGGCATTAGTAATTGCTTCATCAATAATAAGGTATAGTTCAAGGTTATCCAGCCTTACCTGTACTTTATTTTTAGCCAGCTCGGTTATAATATCGTCTACAATGGATTTGCGTATTTCTTTAATTGTAGGGTATTTAGCTTTTAATAAAGTCACCTTAGAATGAGTCATCAATTCCTCAGTATACATAACAAAACTTTCGGGATGGGGAGATTTGAACTCCCGGCCTCTTCGTCCCGAACGAAGCGCGCTAACCGGACTGCGCTACATCCCGATTTGTGCTTAAACATCTTTATAAAATACATTATACCATGTATATTTAGAGTGTCTTGGTTAATCCTGGTTATAGATTCTATGGTAATAGTAATAGTTAATGGTAAATTATTGATTTCCACCAGCGTAAAATGAGATATATATTGAAAATTCATTAATAAGCTATGCACCACAAATTAATTACAAATTGTTAACAATCTGTTCATGATCTATTGTATTGCGGCATATAATGTCAACAAGGTAAATATATTGCAAACATTTTTTTAATCAGAGCTGACAATTTTAGGCAAAAACCTATAATAATTAATATTTTAAGTAAAGAAAATATAATCCTTATCCTTTGGATTTTTGGAATATACATTAATGCATACCATAGGATAAGATTCCAGCAATTTTTAATTATTATGGTCAAAAATGTAAAAATATATATATAAGTATGTATATTGTTCCAGTCCAATTATCTTAAAAAAGTACTTGCAATGAAAAACGTATTATTTACAATACTCAAAAGTTTGTTACATGGTTAAAAAATGATAATTAAAGTAGAGATTTTCGTTTGATATTGTAGATAAACTATTAGAAGATTATTATTTTATAAATCATTAAAAATATTAAAATATAAAATGGCTATGATCATTCATAGCCTTCGTTTGTAAGGGGTGATTGTTATGAAAAAAAATGATGGGGTCATAACATCAGGTATATATGATGGCATAATTTATGAGCGTCTCAATCCATTACTTGAAAAACTGGC
>JARYLT010000049.1 GCA_029907515.1 Spirochaetota bacterium
ATGAAAATGAAAAAAAAACAGTATACCATGTCACCTGATACTATTGTTTGTGGTTATGCTGTGTGTAATTACAACCCCTTTGTTTGCTGACTTTCCCCCATGGGACGCCGATGTTTCCGTAGCAAACGAAACCCGCGTGCAGAGGCGCACACCTACTGTGTACAATGCTGCCCAGGCAATTGGATATTTTTTCATCCGCATGTTTCAGGTTGTTGTATCACCACAGGATGGTCCAAACTGCCGATTCACGCCAACATGTAGCGAATACGGAAGGCAGGCAGTGATGCGCCATGGTTTGCTGTTAGGTGGTTTTCTTGCCGGTGACAGGCTCATACGGTGTAACCCCTATACCATTCCACAGTCCGATCCCGTGCCACAGAATATACGGTAACTGCTATGCTGATTGTGCCGCTTATCATCACACTGTTGTTCCATGACACTGGTAGTCAGCAAACATTCATAGCCTCGCTTTACAGCCAGCAAGAGTACTACCAGTGTATTGCAGAACTTCGCCGTTATAGCATGATAACTGGCGCTGATATGGATTATAGCATTGCGTACTGTTACTATAAAGGCAAACGATTTTCTGAGGCGCTCACCGTGTTGAAGAGTAAACCAGGTAAGGATACCCAGCACTATTTGCTGCTGGCAAATATCTATACTGCACTGCAACAGTATACTGACGCACTGCAAACGCTGTATATGTGCGATAGTACCCGCGATTCCAACCTGACACTATACCTTTATAAGAATATACTTGCCGTACATGTTGCTCATTACGATTGGGATAACGCACTGGCGTTTTACCATTCACATAGCGATACGTTACATGAGATGCGCGATATCTTTTCTTTGCTCAATAAAGCCAAACAGGAAGCAAAGAACCCGTATATGGCCGCAGTATTATCGGCAATGGTGCCTGGTGCAGGTCACGTGTACGCACATCATTATACAGATGGCATTATAAGTTTTGTAACAGTTGCCGTGCTTGCTGGTGCAACGTATCTTTCATATACAAAGGACAACAGGGGACTTATGTATACCTTTGGCACGTTAACTGCCATAGGCTATGCAGGCAATGTGTACTCTGCATATACCAGCACAATACACAGCAATGATGTCATTAACAGTAACTATCGCACACACATACAGAACCAGTTTTTACAGTTCAACCTGGAAATATTTTTACCTGAGTGGATGAAGCAGTGAAAAAGATTATTTTGCTCATGATATACAGTATTGTGTTGATGAGGCCGCTTTTTGCTGACCCATTAATTGATCTGTCCAAAACGTTTTTAGCAAACAAAGAATATTACCATGCCATAACCGAATGTATGCGGTATCAGTACTGCTTCCCTGATGGTAAGCACTACCCTGAAAGCATGCTCATCATGGCACATGCATATTTTCTGGGAGGCAACTATTACCGTGCCACTGATATTGCACATGATTGCTATCAAAAATTTTCCAGTACACAGTGGGGGCAGCAGGCACTGTACAATTTAGCCACCATGCGCCTTCTGGAAGGATCAGCGTTTTTTGCATACCGCAATTTCCAGGAATATTTTTCCATGTACCCTGATGGCAGTTTAAAAGAGCAGGCAACACTGAACTTTATTTATACTGAAGTTATGCTGCACTACTACAGTGATGCTCAAAAGGATTTGCAGCGGTACATTGCAACAGGTAACAATCAAGAACTGCGCAATGAAGCAATAACCTTTGCAAAAACCTTTGATGACTACCAAAAAAAACCAAAAAAGTTAGTGTGGCTTTCAGTAGCCGGTTCTCTAGTGTTTCCTGGTTTTGGGCATATGTATACTGGCAACTACACTACAGGGATACTGTCATTTGCGTCAACTGCTCTCTGTGCTGCCCTTGCATACCGTGGGCTCAAACATGATAATACTTTTCAGCTTGTATTTTTTGGACTTGCTGGTTTTACTTTTTACCAGTATTCTCTGGTAAGTGCTGTTGTCAATGTGTATGAATATAACAGTGACAAACAACTTAAAGATGCTATTAAATTATCAGTAATGAAGCGGTTTTAGAAATATTCAGCTGCATGCTTCACTGCGTTGGTCATTGAATACGCCATACATCATTTATAAAATATTTTACTTGCTATAATTATTTTATGAAATTACATTGTAATTACAATAAATAATCAAGGGCAAACACTATGAGAACAAAAATAATAAAAATTGGCAACTCAAAAGGTATTCGTATACCCAACACTATTCTTAAAGTACTGGGCAACACTTCAACCGTGGATATGCTGTTTGATGAAAAAGAAAAATAATATCTGTTTTGCATGAGATGCTTATAGAATAAAATATTGACCATCAAGATCCATGGAACAGGAAAAGAAAATAAAGGATATTGAAACGCTTTTAAAAGAGCGGCGCCCCCTTGAAGACATTGCACAGGATATTCTGGATGGAGCGTTTGGCGAGCTTGATATGGAGCGCAAGGACTCCCTTGACCGCTTTTTAGATTTTGTGTACAGCAAGGTGCAGCGAGGGAATCCATTTATTATTCACCTGGCATATCCTACAAAACGCATGATAGATTCAGAACTTGAAGCAAAAGTTAAAGAGCTTATTAATGAGCACCTTTACCCTGATATTATTTTACCCTTGCTTAAATTTTTTACCCGAAATGTGCACAATTCAGATACCAACCTGTATATTGCCTATCTAATAGAAAACGAAAATATAATTAAAGCTATATACGAAACATACCTTTTATTCAAAAAAGACATCTTTGAAACTGACAAAGATAAGCGCACTCAGAATGTACGAAGGATGCAGCAATTTTTAGCACGTATTGATACCATTTCAGCTTCACCACTTGATGCTGCCGCACGGTTAAAGTTCATACTGGAATTTTTGGCTCTGAAACAGAATGTGAGCCACATATACACACTGGATAATGTTAAGCTTTCACATTAAAAACCAAATTTTGGCAGGCGTTCAACAACTGTTTCCTTGCCTAACTCCATTTCGCGTACATATATATTTTTATAACGCCTTGAGTCCTCGTAATTGGCTATATCGTTGAGTTCAGGTTCATAGTTTTGTATAAGCCACCACAGTATATCCTGTAAATCAAACGGATTGGTATCCACTGCGGTGTACTTGTACCACAGTTCTCTACCTTCCATTGCTTTTGCCAGGTCAGGATGGCGCGTAAAAATTGGGTCCAGCAGATTTTTAAGCCCTAACCGCATACCATCGCGCCAGCAACTGTAAAATAATATATAGTGATACGTTTCTTCATTCAGTTTTTCCATTATTGCAACAATACCTGCAAGCTCAGGGATAATCTTGGTTATGGAATATTTATCAAATTTATACACCGGCGACCACGCAATGGTGTATAACACTTCATCCTGGTATATTTTCTTTTTCATTATTATCCCTCACTTCTTCTTTTATGCTGTATATTGTCAATAAGCATGGTAAGCAACTGTAATAGTGTATTTATCCGTGATGTAACATCTGTAGTATTGAGCAATGCCACGCGTTCATTATAATCCAGAATAAAATAATTGGCAATAAAATCTGAAAGCTGCACCCCATCCGAGATGAAATTTAAAAGGTGTATAAGCTTATCCGACTCATCGACATTTATTAAAAAAATTAACTCCTGGGCTTTTTTGCGCAGCTTTTCAGTTATGTCCGCATTTACATGCACTTTTTCATCTAACATGGTATAACTGCATGACCATAGCCCATGCCGTTTATCAATCCGTACACGGTTAAGCCCTTTAAAAGACAGTAAATATTGTGTGCTGGATAGTTCAACTTTCAGAACCTCTGCAAGCACTCCCATATTGTGTAAATGTACATAATCTTTTAACCGTTTTACCGGATACACTATCACTGTATCGCCTGGCTTGAAATTGGCAAGCCATTTAGTTTTAACCGGCAGTGTTATGCCACAATGAGGAAACAACACTTTGTTGTAGGAATAAAAAATGCGCAACGTAACCACCCAATTCTATTTCATAAAATTACGTATACAGTAAAACCACTGTCAACATTTGCAATCACTTTATTTAGTGTAGATATATAAATAACGCTATCAAAAAAATTTATTGCAATAACATTACACATACTATACAATAAAGCCATTCAACACAATACCACACAAGCGAGGTAGCTATGGCCGAAAAGCGAAAATATAACCGTGTGTCAAAAAAATGCAAATCAGTGGTTGAAAGCATGGAAGGCGTAACCTTCAGCACCGCCCACGATATCAGCGAAGGCGGCATGTTTATATCAACACCCGAGCCCGTTCATCCTGGTAGCACTGTTGATATTGAAGTGTACATCTCACCTGAAGAAACCATTACACTGAAGGGGACAGTACGCTGGATACGCAAACATGAAGAGGGTGATAAAAAAGCTGGCATGGGAATTCAATTTATACCTACCACTCAGGAAATTGAAAAGCTCAAAAAAGCAATGTTAAAATGAACCCGGTGTGCACACCAGTATTCCTGCATTCACCAGACTGGCATCCCACGTTACATCAGTAAATCCAGAATACTGCTTCAGGCGGTTGTGGTGTTCTTCGTCAATTTTTTGAATCATATTTTTTGTTCTGGTAATGGCGCTTTGCATGTCTTTGCCGTACCACTTCTGCTGACATTCCTGCCACTCCAGGCGTTTGTGCAGGTACTCTTTTTCCTGCTGGTAATGCTGGCAAACCCTTTCCATATACGGGTCAATATGCAGATTCATTGTTTCTTTTATTTCGGTAACTATCGCCCCCACTTTTTTTTCAAGTCTTTTAAGCGATAGTTCATAGTAATGATATATATTGCTGGAATACTCCCTTGCAACATCATCCGCAACGCACACCGCGCACCCATACTGACGCAAGGTCTCCTGCTCAATATCATCAATGATAGATTGGTTGAGAATATCCTTTGACACAAACACCGGTATGATGCGCTGCACCTCTTCCTTTGCCTTTACTGTTACAAGGTAGTGGAATAAAAGACCACTACAATCATAGGGACAATCAATCCGCTTGATACCAGCAAGTCCACCAAATGCATGCTCTTGACATTGCTCTATACAGAAGTCAATAACCGGATGTCCAAAAGCCAGAAATTCCAGTGACTCATTTTCCAGCGCCACCTCACTGGTAAATGTTCCATATCGGTTCACAGGCGTATGCGTTACGGGGTTATAGCGCACAAAGTATAATTTATTTTTGGGATTTGGCCCTGAAATATAATTGCTTATAGAAGCATCAACTTCTTTTAATTCATTGATAAACTGCTCAATGCGTTTGTTTGAAAACGCACGTTCCTGCATGGTAATTTTATAATACTCATCAAAATTAAGATCAATTTTTTTTGCAACGGTCAGTTCCTGCAATTTACTGTAGCTTGATTTAGCTTTTTGTATGTGGGTATCAATATCTTTCGTTACTCGCTTTTTGCTTTTCAGCCCTGCAATCAATTCCATAAAGATGCTATTAAAAAACCGTTCATCGGCAATATCGCCAAGAATGACATCTGGTGTGCCCAGCGATTCCTCAAAAAGTTTAAGCTTATGATTCAGCACTTCAAGTACGCGTTCGGCAACAGTGTTTTTGGTTGCAAAGTTATAGATGATGACATTCTGCGGCTGCCCAAAGCGGTGAATTCTACCAATGCGCTGTTCCACTTTAAGTGGCGACCACGGTAAATCATAGTTTATTAGCACATTGCAAAACTGCAGATTGCGCCCCTCACCACCGGCTTCCGTACATATTAATATTTCAGCTTCACTTTTAAAACACTCTATTGCCTGCTCCTTTTCTTCCCTGCTTAATGATCCATGAAACAGGACAACCTTATAGCTTTTTAAAACCTGTGCCAGGTAATCCTGTGTGGTCCTGAATTGTGTAAAAATTAAAATTTTTTTGTGGTTCTGTGCTTTCAATTTTTTTACAAGCTGCACAAGCTTTTCGGCTTTTTTGTTTCGTGTTACATCCTGTGCCATAGCAATAAGCTTTGCAAGCGTTGTCAGTTCCTCTTCAAACTCAACACTTTCAACCTGCACTACTGTATCCACATCTTCTATTGCATCCTCATCTAACATGCTGTCATCATATGCACTGGCTTTCTTCTGCACCAGAATGCCGGTTAAATACTCATGACGTTTTTTCAATGCACACAGCAGCGCATACGATGATGAGTCCAGCAATTTCTGAAACACCGTCATAACAAATCCAATGGCACGATTTTCCGTCTGCATTGCTTTATTAAACTGGTCTGCTACATACTGTGTGGTTGCATCATACAACATCCGCTCCTCAGGATACAATTCAAAGCGTATTGTTTTTGCCAGACGTTTTGTAAAGCCTCCCACCTCACGCTTTGTACGGCGTATAACCACCTGCGCAATTTTTTCTTTAAGTGGTGCAAGATCAGCATCTGGCACACAGTAGGTTGCCTGAAAGCTGTGTACTGGTCCCAACAGATTTTTATCAAGAAGTGTTAGCAGGTAATACAGTTCCTCAAGCTTTCCCCGAAACGGCGTTGCCGATAGCAAAAGCAGCGCTTTGCTGTTTTTTGCCAGTATCTCTGCCACCTGATATGATTTTGTCTGGGTGGCCGCATCACGGCGCAGACGATGTGCCTCATCAATGACAACTGTATCCCACTGAACTTTTGATAACGTTTCAATAAAGCTGCGGTTTTTAATAAAATCAATGGAGCAGATTATTTTATTTAAAACCCATGGATTGCCTTTATACCGTGTATATATTTTTTTATCAACAATGGTAAAGTCTTCATTAAACTTGCTTTTCATCTCGTGCTGCCACTGATACAGCAAACTTGCAGGGCACACAATACAAACCCTGTCATAATTATACCTGTACGATAGTTCTTTAATAATAAGCCCTGCCTCAATAGTCTTGCCAAGCCCAACCTCATCAGCAATTAAAAATCGTTTGTGCAGTGAATTGACCACAGTGTAGGTGCTTTCAATCTGGTGGGGGAGTATCCGTGTACGTGAATTAGATAGCGATAGCATCTTGTTATTGGCATACACACTTGAAAGCACAAAACTTTCGGTTTTAAGCAAAAAACGCTTAGTGGGCACAAACGAATGTTGCGCTATATAATCCAGAATTACAGCATCAGAGGTTGCAGTATCCTGTACACTGCTATATTCTTCATCTAAGGGTAGATGAACTTGTTGCATACAGATTCAATTCCTTGTATATGTGATGTATTCTTTTTATGGTATAAAGGATAGTTTAATGTGACATAATATACAAATAGCTCGTTATTACAAGCATTTTTTTAATACATATCGTATTGCCTATTCAGTTGTGCGTGGAAACTTATGTTTTATATTACCGCATGTCAGCTCTGAAAATATCAATACTGTAGGGGATATTTTCATCTAAGATTGGCATAATAGGTGTGGTACGGGGTTTAAATCCACGTGCCAGGTTAACACGGGCAAATTCATTTTCCATGCCCAGGCGTGAAGCATAATCAATTGCTTTCCAGTATGCAATACTGCTTTTTGTCTCACTACCCTGAATCTGGTATATGGCACCAAGATTATTATATGCTGATGCAAGTGACTGGAATATGATACGGTGCTCTTTGCGCTCCGGCCGTGGCAATCGTATTGACTCCGCCTTGCGTTCAAATACGGCAATCATTTTCAGGTATTCCCCTTTGCTTGCCTCTAAATTATTCATATGATAAAACGCGTTGCCTATCGCAAACATAACCTGAGGATTAGTAACTATATCCTCATACAGATTAAGCCACTGTTCCAGCGCCTGCTGATAGTTCTGGTTAACATAATATATTCTGCCAAGGTTATATCGAACCTCAGGCGAGGAAAAATTTTCCTGAATAGCCAGCTCATACTTCTGCCGCGCAATATCTAAGTTTGCCATCTTATCAGCATCTTCATCAAGCAGCGCTTCATCAAGCTCATCGCCAAACCTGAATTTTACCTTATCAAAAAAATAATAAAAGATGTGACCCAGGAACGCATACGCTTTGCCTATTGACTCAGACTCATAGTAAAAATCCTCATAGGTAAACTCAGGCGGGTATTGATAGGCAGTTATTGCTGCATTGAGGTATTTATAGGCTTCAACCGGCTGTTTGATTGTATAGTTGTATTCACCCAGAAGCTGCAATGCTGCTGCATACCGTTCCCCTTTTTCCTCAGCTTTTTGCTCAGCTTCTTTTAAAAGCATTTCCACAAGCTTCAGATTTCTTTGTGCTGCAGCCAGCTTGGCGCTTGCAACATACAGCGGTGGGTAATCAGGGTCTTTTTCTTTCAACGCATCAAGTACACCACGGCATGCTGGCACCAGGTTATCCTCTTCGTCCTTCAGGCGTGGTGACTGTATACCTAAATCAACACGTACATTAAACGTATCCGAACGGTTTTTACCCAGATAATAATGGGCCAATTTTGCCAGCAGTGGCGAAGGGATATCTGTTAAAATATCACGCGCACGCAGGTCAGTATGGATGGATAGCACTTCGGGCAAATTATCACGCTCAATAAAAAGATTAAGAAGACCAGCATAGCCAACCCATGAATTGGGGTCTACTTTCAGAATGTTTTCAAAATACTGCCGTGATTTTAAATACTGCCCCTGATACAGATATGCATTGCCTACGCCAAACATTGCGGTAATATTTTTGGGGTCAATTGCAAGCACCCTATTGTACATCATTATTGCCATATCAACCTGTGACATCTCATAGGTGCCTTTTGGTGCAAATGTCCTCAGTGCATCGTTTTGTATGCGATTGTAGTAGTTTTGCGGTATTTTTGCAAAGAAATAGCCCGTGTTATTCAGTGTGTCAATATCACGACTGTTTATTTCAAATGCTCGCTTCAACTTGCTGTACGCATAGTCAAACTCTCGTTTTTTAAAGTATGCGCGTGCATATGCATTGTATCCATATAGATAATCTTTTTTATAGTGCTGGTCAACGTATTCAAAATATTCTTCTGCCTTTTTATAATCCTTTACTTTTTTGGTTGCAGGGTCACCCGGCTCCAGAATAAGTGCCACACCTTTATTAATAAGCCTTTTTGCCATGAAGGGCTTATATACATATTGATAGACAGTTACTGTTAATGCAAATCCAATGAGTACCGCTGCTGCAATAATCTTTGTTTGCCGCAGCAATCGCTGCTGTCGCTGCATCCCTTCACGGGTATATTCAGGCCTGGCAGTGACAACCCTTCGATGTGGAATTTCTTCTTCAAGGGTAAGTTTAATATTGAGTTTCTTTTCAATAAACCTTTGTATATTGTCTTCAGGTTTGCCAGACAGTATCAGGTCAATAAGCTTTCGTGTATCTTCAGGAGATAACTCATCCCGTAAAATTATCTCTTTTATTTTTCTGCGGAGAACGGGATGAAGCAGCAGCATTGCTTTTTTTAGCCGCCGCAACTCAGCATCAGAAATTTCAACGCTTTCTTCCATTGAGATTGGCTGTGGCTCTTCCTCTTCCAAGCCTTCAAATTCAGGCCTGAATTCTTCAACTACGCTCTCAACCTTTTCAGCTTTTCGTACCGGTTCTTCAAAGCTTTCAAGTTCATCAAATGAAGGAGTTTCAAAACGAGCCCGTGGAGCTTCTTCTTTTGAAACTTCCTCAAATGCTGATGGTTCAGGGATTTCCTCATCAAGTCCTAATGTTGTAAGATCAGCTTCAGGAAGTTCTTCAGCTTTAATTTCAGAAATTTCAGATACTTCTTCAGTGCCAATCTCAGAAAGATGTATATCCTCATCTAAACTGACATCACGGGGGATACGTGGTTCCTCAGTTACAAATTCATCGGTACGGATTTCATGGGCTTCAACAGTTTCGGGTTCAAATTTTGTAAGCTCTTCCAGTTCATCCAGTGGGCTTACTTCTTTCTTTCGTGGCTTTGGTGGCAGTTCCTTTTCTTCAAACGAGGGGATTTCTTCTGGCAACTCTTCAGGCAACGTTTCTTCAAAAGCTTTTTCAGGTTCCTGTGGCAATGCTTCTTCTGAAACGTGCTCTTCAAATTCAGGAAGCGCTTCTTCCTCAACTGAAGGTGGCATTTCCTCAGGCACTTCTTCTATCATGTCGGTTATATCTACTATCTCTTCAGACTCTTCATATACTTCTGGTGCAGTTAAGCCTTCTCCTTCCTCTTCACGTTGCCCGGGAGTAATGGTAAAATCAGCAGCTGATGAATCAGCCTGTATCACGCTTATCCTGCCACGCATCTGAGCAATGGATGCAAGTTCAGCATCAAATGAATCGACTATTCGCGTGATTTCAGCTTCTTCTTCCGGAGTTAAATTTTGTATCTCTTCGGTTACCGCCATAATGGGCTCTCGTTATCTTTGATTATCCTGAATAATGTGACATAAACATACTAATCATATTCTGTTTAAAAAATCAAACATATTTTACCAATTATATATTAATATGCATTTTGAATAAAATCATATAAATATTTTCTCTATACCTATCGACATATTAATATGTAATTTATAAGCGTAAAATTTAGCCACAGGAGCCCATAGTACATGCCAAAACCGCTGCAATGGATTATGCTCATCATTTCACTGTGTTATTTTTCCAGTAGTGATTATTCTCCAGCAAAAAGCGTCCCTTATTATTCACTGTACACCCTTTCAAAGGCTACGCCACCTTCTCCAGTAACTGTCTCCCATAGTAAACCGGGAATGCCACAGATACTACGGGGTACTTTGATTACCTATAAAAACCGCAGTGCTCACCGGGTATATATTGCCGGTGATTTTTCATACTGGAAAAAGCAGCCTATGGAGCGAAGTAATAATGGCGTCTGGTTTTACATCATTCCCTTTAATGATGATGAACGTGTAGTGCGGTACAAATTTCTGGTTGATGATGTGTGGATTAACGATCCTGTGAATCAGGATATTGCTGATGACAATGCAGGTTCATATGTTTCCATTGTGCGCCAGGATAAACTGTCTGAAGGCACACAGGTAAGTTACAAAATACTTGATGAAAGTATACGGCTGGTGGAATTCAGGCTGTATGCACCAAAAGCATCTATTGTGGCACTTGCCGGCGATTTCAACAACTGGAACCCGGAAGTTGATCTGCTGCAAAAAGACAAAAATGGAATATGGCGTCTGCAAAAGCGACTACCAAAAGGAGCATTCCGCTACAATTTTGTTGTGGATGGTATCTGGAAGCTGGATTTATACAATCCTCATACTGCATCCAATGCAGCAGGAATGCTCTGTTCAGTTATACAGTTTCAATGAATACAAATATGGTTTTTATTTTGGCGATAGTTACTGAAAAACTATAATCCTTTAATGACAGTAGCAAGCGCTAAGATAACAAAGCCTATTGCCACAAGCCACCATGAATATGCAGTCAATACAGGCAGAGCAATAAACTTGCCGATAATGCCTAATACTCCAATAACAACTGAAATCCACCATACAATGGATCTTGGCGCATTTGTTCTCATAACGAACCTCCTTAAAAATTGATTTAGTATGTATTGGTTATATATTAATTATTCTTAATTTTGCCAATGTCAAGTAATTACTTGTGTTTTTTTATAATTCATCATGTACAAATTCATTAAAGATTCCATATGTTAACCGAGGATTGACACTAAGAAGCGTTATACCATTATACACACACATTCACATAACGATTATGAAAGTATTACATAATTCAAAGTGAGATAACAAAAATCTCACTTTTATGTAGCAACAATAATGTAAATTTTTGCAATATAATCAATTCATCAGATTTATTGTTATACCGTTTTGCATATATCAGCAATATAGCATGCATCACAGTGTGGTTTTTTGGTACATATATCTTTTCCATGCTTCACGATGAGTGCATGATATTCATTATAATCATGCACGGTGCCTTCAAAGTTTTGATGAAACATTTTCTGTATAGCAGTATAATCCTCATTGCCGGTTAAAATTCCCAATCGCGTGAAGATGCGTTTTGTATAGGCATCTACTACAAATATTTTCCGCTCCAGTGCGTATAACAGTATTGAATCGGCAGTTTCAGGCCCTATGCGGGGCAGTGCAAGTAATTCTTCACGCAACCTTTCAGTGGGTAGCTTCTGCAAAATCTCAAAACTGAAGTCATACTGTTTAAACCAGCGTAAAAAAGTAGCAATGGCTGCTGCTTTCTGATTGTAATAGCCTGAAGATTTTATTAATGGAGCTATCGCCTCCGGCTTTTTTTTGAAAAGCTTTTGCGGTTGCAGGAGATCATGCTTTTTTAAATTTTCAATTGCTTTTGCCGCATTGGTCCATGAAACATTTTGCGCCAGTATAGCACCTATAGTTACTTCAAATTGAGTTTCCCCCGGCCACCAGTGTTGCGGACCATGGTGCGATAGTAACTGTTGATAAATTTTGTTTACAATGTGCATGCATTAAAAACTTACTGGCAGGCGTTTGCCCTCAGGCTGATCAACAAGGATGTCGCCATCTTCCTTATACTTTTTCAGCATGAAATGGGTAACCGTTGATTGAACATGATCTATTGTTGCAAGCTTTTCAGCAACAAATGATGCAACCTCACGCAGAGATGGACCTTCTACCAGTACCAGTAAATCATAGCCGCCAGACAGAAGATACACAGAAGTAACCTCAGGGAAACGGTAGATAATCTCAGCAACAGAGTCAAAACCAACGCCGCGTTGTGGTGTCACCTTTACTTCTATGAGTGCCCGCACTTCATGCTGTTTTATACGCTGCCAGTTAATATGTGTTTTATATCGTAAAATGATGCGGTCTTTTTCCAGTTTCTTTATATACTTTTGTACTTTGTCAACGCTTACATTAAGTTGTTTTGCTATATCTTCAGGTGTTGCCTTTGCATCATTGGATAAAATTTCCAGAATGTCTTCACCTAATTTATCAATTGAGTATGGTTTCATTGTATATTCCTCCACAATAAAATTCTTCTCAACTAAACTACATTGTATATTTTTAGTCAATATAATTTACTTGCATAATTTGTTATGTGTGTAAGTACAATACATCAATTTGTTATTTTGACAGATACTATTTCGTTCGTATTAATAGCTAATAAATAGCTAATACCATATTTTTATAGTTACATCAACATGAAAAAACCATATCTTTTTATCATACCTCATGGTGGCTACAAAGTACCTGATGAACTGGCTGAGTTATGTATGCTAAGCCAGCTAGAGTTATTTTTTGAAGCTGATACAGGTGCCACCGAATGCTTTAAACTGAAAGAATTAGGTACCGTGATAAGTACTCCTGTGCACCGGCTGTTTATTGATGTTGACCGGGATCCTTATATGCTTCCACCAAAGTCAAACAATGGTGTTATTAAAACAGCCACCTCACAAAAAAAGCAAATTTTCCCAGCCGGGATATTCCCTGACGAAATTGCAATTGCTGGCATGATTAAGCGCTACTGGTTTCCTTTCCACAGCAAAATTGAACAGGCACTGGGGACAAGCCGTTTTATTGTGGTATGTCACACAGTTGCACCTGTTGCACCACCTGTTGCTGCTGATGCTGGGAGCCCGCGCCCCATCATCACGCTGGAACATATCACCAGCAATGGGAGTGATATTACAACCTGTGATGAAACACTGACGGTAAAGTTACTGGGGATTTTACAGAAGGCTTTTGCCGGTGAAAAATATACTGTCACCACGCCGTTTTGTATTGGCAGGCCTGCAAAGCGCTACATCATGTATAAATACGCAAAACATTTATTGCCAATCATTCGGATTTCACTGTCAAAAGCATTGTTTGTGAACGAAAAATATTTTGACCCACAAACCCTCACCATTGACCCTGAGCGTATTCAGGGCATACAACAAAGACTATATGAGTGTTTTGAAGCGTTTATACGTTTTATGTAAGAATAATTTTGGAAATGGAATTCTTAATACAATACCCATAATATTTAAAATTTGCCACTCGCGGTAGAAAACATTTAAATAAAATAAAAAATTTTTTCATTTGCAGTGGATAGAATTTTTGCTTGAAATAATAAACATTTTTACTGTATATTTGGAATGGATAGTGTATATTATATATTTATCCTTTAACTTTTTTCACATAAACAATGCTTGATTAATGTAATTATTCTAAAAATTAATAATTATAAGAGGAAAACCAACATGAATGCAGTAAAATCAATATATAAAAATGCCCCAAGCAGTATACCCGTACCCAGGGAATTCCAGAAGAAAAACATTGAGGTAATTTTTTTACCTCTTGATGAAGAAAAAAATTCCATTGATATAAGCAAATTTTTTGGTGCTATCCCCGATTTTCCTGAACGCGCACCACAGGGCGAACTACAAACACGAGAAAACTTCTAATGAATTATCCTCTAGACACTAACGTCTGTATACAATTTATAACAGGAAGAAGTATTGCACTCAAAGAAAAAATTGAGGCTGCTGATATATCTTCTTTATTTATATGTTCTATTGTAAGAGGTGAACTTGAATATGGTGCAAGAAAAAGCAATAATCCAGAAAAAACTTTAACAATCTTAAAAGAATTCCTTGCATGTTTTCCTGAAATTAGCTTCGATTCAGCAGCAGCTGAATGCTATGGCATTATACGAGCTGAATTAGAGAAGCAGGGCACCCCCATTGGTCCATATGATATGCAAATTGCTGCTATAGCCCTTACACATAACTTTACACTTGTAACGCACAATATCAAAGAATTCCAACGCATCAAAAACTTACGTATTGAAGATTGGGAATAGATAAGCATTAACAAGCCTACAAAGAACCTGTACAACTTCATCACCACTCTTTGTTCGTTATATACTCATAAGCACTGATTGATGCTGTGGCACCATCGGCTGCTGCCATCAGCACCTGCCGGTATGAGCCTTCACGCAGGTCACCTGCTGCAAAAAGCCCACCTATTGGTGTACGCATGTGCATGTCAACCTTCACCTGAGCAGCTTCATTTAAAACCTCTTTGGGCAGATATGCAGTGTTGGGGCTAAAACCAATAAATATAAAAAGCCCATTAACAGTAAGCTCTGATGTTTTGTTTGTCTTTTTATTCAAAAGGCTAATTGCCTTTACTTTTTCATCGCCAATAACCTGTGTCACCACAGTATCTAAAACCAGTTCAATTTTGGGATTTGAGCGCACCCTGTCCTGCAATATCTTCTGTCCTCTGAATTCATCACGGCGATGAATAAGGTACACCTTTGATGCAAAGCGTGTTAAATACAGTGCCTCTTCCAGTGCGGTATTCCCACCTCCAACAACCGCAGTTACCATATCCTTAAAAAAAGCCGCATCGCAGGTAGCGCAGTATGAAACACCTCTACCGGTAAATTCACTTTCGCCCGGAACACCCAGGCGTTTGAGAGATGCACCGGTTGCTGCAATCACTGAGCGCGCTGTAAGAACGCTACCATCTGTTGTTTTTATTTCAAATACATCCTGTACTTTACGTACCTGTTCCACATCTTTGCTTTCTATGGTTACCCCTAACCTGCGTGCCTGCTGTTCCATGTTGCTTGCCAGTTGCCAGCCTTCAACAGGTTCAACAAAGCCTGGATAATTTTCAATTTCATACGTCAGCATAACCTGTCCGCCAGGGGATATTTTTTCCAGTACCAGCGTATCAAGCCCTGCACGCATCGCATAGATTGATGCTGCCATTCCTGCCGGTCCGGCACCAATAATGATAAGTTCTTTCATGCTGTAAGTCCTCCCATAAAAACAGAATTTCCCGACGTAAGTCAAGTTCATTCCGGGCTTGACTTATAATCCTCTTAACGCTTACAATCCACCTGTAATAGTGTTTGATTATAATTAAACCACGGTATTTTAGATTTTTCTAAAATACTATCGTACATATCTAACCTTTTTTCCATTTTTTTCTTTTGACATTTTGCGCCTTTACAAAAACTAATGTCAAATACTTTATACTGTGCTATATTGTTAGATATTTGTTTTGCCACAAAAAGATACGCATCATTGATATCGTTTTAAAAGTTAGCACATTGTCAGGAACTATCGCCTCGTAATACTATATGGGCGATAGTTACCGATATTAAATCCAATACGAAAGAGTGAGGCTATGGAAGAAATAATCAAATATGAAAATGGCAACATTGAAGTACCTGACAACCCTGTAGTACTTTTCATAGAAGGCGATGGTACTGGCCCAGATATCTGGCGAGCAACAAAGATTGTGCTGGATACAGCAGTGAAGAAAGCCTATGGTGGTAAGCGCACCATACAATGGCAGGAAATTCTTGCGGGCGAAAAGGCATTCAACATGACTGGAAGCTGGCTTCCCGAAGAAACACTGGAAAAAATAAAAAAATATAAAGTTGCAATCAAAGGTCCTCTTACCACACCAGTAGGTGGTGGCATACGAAGCATTAATGTTACATTGCGTCAGGTACTTAAACTTTATGCATGCGTTCGGCCCGTACGCCATTTAGCTGGTGTGCCAAGCCCGCTGAAAAATCCTGAAAAAGTTGATATGGTGATATTCAGAGAGAATATGGAAGATGTGTATGCGGGCATTGAATGGAAGCAGGGAACTCCAGAGGCAATAAAGATTATTGATTTTTTAAACAACGAAATGGGGCAGTCATTAAGCTATGATACAGGCATTGGGGTAAAACCCATAAGCATAGAAAATACAAAAAACATAGTGCGTGCAGCCATACGCTATTGCATTGATAACAATCGTCCAAGCGTGACAATCATGCATAAAGGCAACATTATGAAATTTACCGAAGGTGCATTTCGCGACTGGGCATACCAGACAGCAAAAGAAGAATTTGCACGTTACATTATTACCGAAGATGAACTCTGGTCTACCTATAACGGAAAAGTACCAGCAGGGAAGATTGTTATAAAAGACCGCATTGCTGATGCGCTGTTTCAGATGGTTTTGCTTCGTCCCGATGAGTTTGATGTCATTGTTACTCCTAACTTGAATGGCGACTATATTTCAGATGCACTGGCAGCACAGGTTGGTGGCCTTGGTATGGCACCAGGTGCAAACATTGGCGATAATGCAGCAGTATTTGAAGCTACCCATGGAACAGCACCTAAATATGCAAATCAGGACAAGGTTAATCCCGGTTCTCTTATTCTTTCAGGGGAGATGATGCTGCGTTTCATGGGATGGAAGGAAGCTGCTGATTTAATTATACAAAGCTTAGAGAAAACCATACAACAGAAGCGCGTAACATACGACCTGGAACGACAGATGGAAGGTGCAACTCTTCTTAAATGTTCGGAATTTGGTCAGGCAGTTGCCGATAACATGTAAATTACACAGGTGTTTTCCAGATATTTATAGCAGGATCATCGTTACACTTTTTACAGAAGGCTTTGGTATTGCCATGCCCACATCCGTAGCACCAGATATCAAATACGCGGCATTCTTTGCATAACGCTTTGCCACACCCATCGCAGCGGACAACCGCTTCTTTTGCATGGCAAACCTCACATAGTACACCCGATACAGTTTCCATATACTTTCCAGCGCACGTATCACGTATAGTGATGCTATCGTTTTTCTGGATAGCCCGTTATATCACGTATATCCTGATACAAAGGTTGCAACCTGTCGTACAATCTTTTATAAACTTTCTTATATAGCTTATCATAGATAGCAACATCTTTGGGATTGGGGTAGAACACCTTACCAACCCGTGTCATGGCACTAACTGCAGTTTTAAAATCAGGATACATCTTCAAACCCACTGCAGCATCAATTGCAGCACCAAGCGCTGATGTTTCAAACGTATGAGGTCTTTCTGCTGGAAGGTTAAAAATATCAGCTGTCAGCTGCATGGCTACATCGCTCTGGGCACCACCACCTGAAACGCGCAATTTTTCAATAGGCACCTTGTTGCGCTTTTGTGTGCGTTCTGCACCTTCACGCAGTGCATACGCTAATCCCTCCAGTATTGCACGGTAAATGTGCACACGAGTGTGGACATCACCAAATCCAATGATAGCACCTTTTGCCTCAGGACCAGGAATCTTAACACCAGGTGACCAGTATGGCTGCAATGTCAGCCCCATTGAACCAGGTGGTACTTCCTTTACCAGCCTGTCAAACAGGGCTTCAGGTTTTATGCCCATCTTTTTAGCCTGAAGTTCTTCACGTGCACCAAACTCCTTTACAAACCAGCTCAGCATCCAGAAGCCTCTGTACACCATTACCTCTGTATTATAGGATCCTGGTACTGCGCTGGGATATGGAGGAAAGAATGGTATAATTTCAACATATTGAGTATTGGTTGTTTCTACCGTTGCAGTGGTGCCATAGCTTAAACAGGCTATGTTCGGTGTTAAACAGCCCGAACCTAACACTTCACATGCTTTATCAGCTGCACCGGCAATAAGTGGCAATCCCTGTGGTATTCCCGTTTCATTAGAAGCTTTTTTGGTTATATAGCCTAACACTTCAGTAGGTTTCACCAGCCGCACCAGAGTATCCCTGCTCATGGGAAAAAGTTTCCACTTTAAATCAGAAGCAGGTGCCCAATCCTGTGTTTTATAATCGAAGGGAATAAATGCAACCTGGCAGCCCGTTGAATCAACAAAATCACCGGTTAATCTGTATGTAAAAAATCCTGATAACAATAAAAACTTATATGTCTTTTCCCATATTTCTGGCTGGTACTGACGTATCCAGTTTGCTTCAGCCTCCGTAATAAAATACTCTACCGCATCAAGCATATTTACAAGCCGTAATCCGGCTTTTATATACCATGTCAATTTAACAATCGACTTATCAGCACGACGCTGATCAAGCCACACAATAGCAGGCCTCAGTGGCTTGCCGTTTTTATCCACATTAATCACCGTATCACGTTGTGTGGTCAACGTAACGCCCCGGATAGCGTCCTTTTTTACCTTCCCTTTTGCAAAAAGTTTTTTTGTAGTGGTGCACAACGTTTTCCAGTAATATTCAGGGTCCTGTTCAGCCCAGCCAGGATAATTACTGAAATACGGTTCTATTGGAGTTTTTACTATATCAACAACATTTCCCTGTAAATTAAAGACTATTGCTCTTATGGACTGTGTTCCGGCATCAATTGATAAAATAAGTTCTGAATTTTTTGCCATAGTTTTCACCTGTTGTACAAATAATTATTTTGTGCATTCCTATCGCTTTTAAAGGATGTACACATTATTATTCATAATGTCGTTGTATTACGTATAGTGATATTTTATCAACATAAAATTATAAGAATTTGTTCTAAAAATCACTTTTTAAGTACCAGCGTTTTCCCCTCTGTAACAAGTTCATCTATTTTTTGTTTATGGATCTCATCAAGAAAACTTTGAAATTCATCAACTATCTCAAGAACCCACTGCCAGTATATCTTTATATCATCACTATCAAAAGAAACAAAACCTTTATAATCAGCATCCTTCCTTCGCATGTAAAGGTTAGTCAGGTAATTATATACATTCTTTTTAACCGAACCTGGTTTAATAAAATGCTGCGCAAGTAACACCTGTATTCCTTCATGGGAAATTGGGAAATACCCCCGTGTTGCCAGCACATACCTCACAAGGCCTTCAGCTACGTGAAATAATGCTGTAACACATTCACGGTAATTGTGAGCATTGTAATTTACAATGAAACCTTTCAGTTTACTTTCTATAAGAGTAAAAATGTCATCTAATCCCTGTGCTGTCTCAACCATACTGTATCACCATTTTTAATTTCTTTACCAATTGCTGATGAATGCAAACTGTTAGTATCAATAACAAGAAAATGGACCAGTATTTCCGGTGAATTATCAATGTTCCATTGTTCAATTAATTTTTCCACTTTTTTGCTATTGTGTAAATTATCTATCACAACAGCAATATCCACATCACTGTATTCATTACTTGCACCCTTACTACGGGAACCATACACTACAATACTATTGACATACGGAACACTGGTAATATATTCTACAAAGTCATTAATCAATTTTTCTTCATATGGCGTAAGTTTACTCATTGCAACAATCATTCCTGTTTACCTGATAAAACAAGTATCACCCTGTCTATGCAAAGTCAAGATAATAAAAATTAATATTGCCAGATTTGCCCATGCTATAGTGTACTGTATGTAAATACATGAGGTGCAGTATGTTTACGCTTATTGAGACAAAACCGGTAGCAGACGATCATTATCTGCTGACGTTACATTGTGATGCTAAAGAGAGTATCCCGGGACAATTTATTAACATAAAAGTAAATACATCTACTGATCCGCTCATACGCCGGCCATTTTCCATTTTTGACCATGACCAAACTACCATGCACATTATCATCCGTGTTGTTGGCAAAGGCACACGACAGATTGTTGCCATGCACCCTGGTCCAGTTGATTGCATTGGACCTCTAGGTAAAGGTTTTTCGATAGTTACTGGTAAAAAGGCTTTGCTGGTTGCAGGCGGTGTGGGCAACGCTCCGCTGTATTATTTAGCAAAAATGCTAAAGAGAGTACATACGCAGGTTACCTATATCTATGGTGCTCGGTCAGCATCTGATATTTTCATGTTAGATAGTTATCGGGAACTATCGCACACCTGTATAGTGACAACCGATGATGGTAGTTTGGGCATGAAGGGAAATCCAGTGTTTGCAGCAAAAGACATCGTGGCAAAACATGAGTTTGATATTGTGTACACCTGCGGCCCTGAAATCATGATGAAGCGCCTTTCCCAGGAACTATCGCACATACCCATTGAAGCTTCACTTGAACGATACTTTGGCTGCGGCATTGGCCTTTGCTCTGGATGCGCTGTTGCAACCATCAATGGCTACAGACGCGCCTGCATTGATGGCCCTGTGTTTGATGCCCGCACAGTTCTGTGGGATACCCCATAAGCTACTTGAACAGGGGCGAAAGCTTTTTGAAACGTTCTGTCCCTGCTTTTTCTAAAATCATAAACGATATTGTTTCCGTGGGATAGACTATTGCACCTGCCTGCCTGAGTGCATGTATTGCCATTTCCCACTCGTGGGTGCGTCGTGAACATACCGCATCTGATGCAATGATGACATTATAATTTTCTTTAAGCAGTGACAGAGCTGTGGTGAGTACACATATATGTGTTTCAATGCCGCACAAGATGATAGTGGTGCGTTTTATCCTGGTAACCTGCTCTCGAATGGTATTATCTTTCATGCAATCAAAAGCCAGCTTATCAAAGGCAACTACTCCCTCCAGGCGATCCATCAACTCCTTGATTGTGGGTCCCAGTCCCTTGCGGTATTGTTCGGTAAGGATTATGGGAAGGCTATACTGTTTGGCCAGCTCAATGAGAATGCCTACATTCTTTCCCACTTTTTTTCGCATCTCATATTCCATTGAGTTAAACAAACTATCCTGCACATCAATAATAAACAGTGCAGTATTGTCAGGTGTAATATAAAATTTTGTGATATCCATAGAAATCACCGTATCATATTATCTATAGAATCAAGGATATTATCATCCTTTTTCTTCATCTTCTTTAATATCTGCTCCTTTTGTTTCTCGGATACATTGATATGAGGTATTTTTGTTGTGGTCAATGTAGAACCAGTTGCACATTTAGTACATTCCTCCTGTGGCTCGGTCCCCGGGATGAAAAGCTCATCAATAACCTTTTTGCAATAATATGATGGCAAAAGCCCCGATTCTGCACACACTTTGACAGTGGTGATATTGCTATATACCCCAAAGTCCAGTACCGGCTCCTTCTGTAATGCACAGCTCATATACTGCCCCCACACTGGCGCTACCACAGCACCACCCGATTGTCCCGGACCAAGCGACAATCCTTTGCCATCATATCCCATCCATATACCGGTGACAAGCTGAGGTGTGAATCCAACAAACCATGCATCGCGATAGTTACTGGTGGTACCGGTTTTCCCTGCAACAGACCTCCCGATTGCAGCACCACGCCCCGTACCTGATGAAATGACCGATTGCATAAGGCTTATCACTATACGTGCTGCATCGGGCGGTACTATCTGAATGGCTCCATCTTTTTCCTGCTGTGCAAGCTCTGTCTTTATTTCTTCTTCAGGGTTATAGATGATATTGCCTGATTTATCCTGTACATACCGTATTGAGTACGGTATAACATTTTTCCCGTTATTGGCAATAATAGCATACGCACGAGATAACTCAAAGGGACTTACTTCAAAAGATCCCAGTGCAATAGAAAAATTGCGCGGGACCCTCCCCTTCAACTCATTGCGTGATATTTTTAACAACTTTGCAAAATAATTGAGTACCGTATCAATACCCAGTCCATCGGCAATACGTACCGAAACAACATTAATAGACAGCGCCAGCGCACGGCGTAATGTTACCAGGCCGTAATATTCGCCTTCATAGTTTTCCGGTATCCAGTCGCCACCCTCCAGGTCTAAATACAGAATGGGTGAATCCATGATGGTTGTGGCAGCGGTCAATTTCTTTGAATCAATTGCCGCAGTATATAAAAGCGGCTTTATGGCCGAGCCTGCCTGCCGTTTTGATTGCATGACGCGGTTCAACTGATTGGTGCTGGTAAAATCGCTTCCCCCAACCATTGCCTCAATGTAGCCATTGGTTGGGTTTATTGAAATGATGCAACCTTCCACATTCATAAATTCTTTCTGATCCCAGCTTCCCTCAAAATACTGCTGCAGTGTATCCGCAACCGTGTCAAGACCTGCAATGAGGTTTAATGCCTGCAATTCCCACAATAAGCCATCCTTCATATACCGGTTAAACTTCCGTTTTTCTACTGATCCACTGCTTTTTATTGCTGGCAGTCCAAATAACATATGCAATAAATTTACCTCATCGGCAAAGCGGCTTGATACATACTCATCGTTATCAAATGCCAGACTGCGTGAAATTACCGTCTGCTTTTCAAGTGCATCTTTTAAAATTCTCTGTGCGCACTGCTGTTTATCAACATCCAGTGTGGTGTACACGGTAAGACCATCTTCATATACTGCTTTTTCGCCAAACTTTGCAACCAGTATACGTCGTATGTGCTCGGTAAACCATGGTGCTTTGTTCACACGCGATGACCATGTTGTCATGGTTGGTGGTAAATCATTAATGTATGCTAAATAATCCGGCCAGAAATCAAGATATGCTTTTTCGGCCTGTGGTACTGTGATAAAGCCCATATCAACCATCTTGGCAAGGGCAACCCTGTGGCGCTCCATTGAAAGACGAGGATTACGTAGGGGCGATAGTACATTGGGAGCAGATGGCAGTGTGGCAAGAAGGCTACATTCAGCCAGATTAAGGTCCACCACGTGCTTACCAAAATAAAATTTTGCTGCTGATTCAACGCCATACGTTCCATGCCCCAAAAAAATCTGGTTTAAGTACATCTCCATGATTTCATCTTTGGTATAAAACAACTCAATCATGAGTGAAATAAACGCTTCCTTTACCTTACGGTATAGTGAACGTTCACCAGAAGTAAGCAAAATCTTTGCAAGCTGCTGTGTAATAGTGCTGCCACCCTGTTTAACGCGCCCTGAAACAAGATTAACAAAAAAAGCCCTTACGATACCTTTGGGGTTAATGCCAAAATGTTCATAAAATTCATTGTCCTCCATAGCAATAAACGCCTGCACAACATAAGGAGGAATTCTTTTAAGGGGAACAACCTCACGCTTTTCCCTGAAAAATTCAGCAACAAGTACATTATTTTTATCATAAATCTTTGTAGTCTGATATGGTGTGTAATGGGCAAGTGCCCGTACTTTATAAAAATCTATAACCAGAATAACGATAAATGCTATGACAGCACCTGCTATAATACCAATGATGATAGGCCGTACATTGCCAAAACGCAATTCCAGCGCATACAGGATATCCTCAAAAAAATTAATGATCCGCGTAAAAAAAACACCCGCATCAAAGTACGATTTTTTGCTAAATTTTCTATTTACCTGATATCGTCGCATGATTTACACACAATACTGCCTGATGGTCATGGTATTAACAAAGTTAAACCTTACAATTCAAGTCAACACATTATTGCAACAATTTTTTTTATTTTCCGGTTACTATCGCCCACCATAAACATTTTCTTGACACAAAACAGCATTTCGTATACATGTTGCATAAGCTAAACAAAGCGTAAGAGGCACCTATGATACCATTTACAAAGCTTCATGGCATTGGTAATGATTATATTTACATAAACGCAATAAAATACCCTGTAAAAAATCCCAGGAAACTTGCAATTGCAATGAGCGATCGCCATTTTGGCGTTGGTTCTGATGGGTTGATTTTAATTCTACCCTCTAATACGGCTGATTTCAGAATGCGCATGTTTAATGCTGACGGCAGCGAAGCAGAGATGTGTGGCAACGGAATCCGTGCGTTTGCCAAGTATGTGTATGATCACAAATTAACTAAGAAAACAAATATTTCAGTTGAAACATTAGCTGGTATTAAATATTTGCAATGCACCTTAAAAAATGGCAAAGTGCATGCAGTAACAGTGGACATGGGGGAACCAATTTTACTTCGTGATAAAATCCCCATGATAGGTAACCCCGGCATGGTTATTGAGGAAGAAATACACGTTGATGGTGTTAAATTTCCAATAACTGCTGTTTCCATGGGTAACCCCCATGCCGTTATTTACGTTGAAGATGTCAAAAATTTTCCCGTAGAAAAATATGGACCAATGATAGAGAACCATGAACTGTTTCCTAAACGTACCAACGTTGAATTTGTAGAGATAGTTAATGAAAAAGAAGTAATACAGCGTACATGGGAACGTGGTAGTGGTGAAACATTAGCCTGTGGAACTGGAGCATCAGCAGTAACTGTGGCAGGTGTACTTACCAAAAAAACATCTCGTAAACTAAAAGTTCATCTTTCTGGTGGTGATTTGACAATAGAGTGGGATGAAAAGGATAACCACGTGTATTTAACAGGCCCTGCAGAAGAAGTGTTTGAAGGCTTGTGGCCTGAATAATATCTACCACAGATTCTTGCTATATATACCATGTTCCAGAAGAACAACTCTGGTAATGCCCGGTATATTGCGACTTATTGTTTGTTCCAGTGCCTTATTAAATGCTTTGAATGAAGCCGGAATATGGGGCACCTGACCTTCTATTGTACCCAGCTCACAGTCTATGATACAGGTAGTGTCATAAAACCATACATGGCGCACAACAATATCAATAGGCGCTATGGCACGGGTGTTTTCAAACTCTGATCCTTCGGCTACAAGCTTAACAAGCCGCCGCACCCTGCTTTCATTATTCCCGGGCAGCGATACTTCCCGTGTTTCTTT
>JARYLT010000004.1 GCA_029907515.1 Spirochaetota bacterium
AAACTCCACCAGCTGCTGTTCTTATTAAAAAGGCGCTGAAACTTGAAAAAGGATCCAGCGAGCCTAACAAAAAAAAGGTTGGGAAAATTACTCAGGCTCAGCTTGAAGAAATAGCAAAATTAAAAATGCCGGATCTCAATGCGCATGATGTTGAAGCTGCAAAGAAGATTATTGCAGGTACAGCTCGCTCTATGGGAGTAGAGGTGGTTGACTGATTTTTTCACTTTGAAATTTAGGATTTTTTGGGGTTGTATATGAAGAGAGGAAAAAGAATAACAGACGCACGAGCAAAAATAGATAAAAGCAAACTCTATCCACTTGAAGAAGCTTTGACCATGATGAAAGAGTTGGCTTTTGCAAAATTTGATGAGACTGTTGAAGTATCGGTAAAAGTCATTCATAAAAGCTATCAGAATGTGCGTGGTTCGGTAGTATTGCCGCATGGTACGGGTAAAGATATTAAAGTACTTGTTATTTGCAAAGGCGATAAGCAGAAGGAAGCTCTGGAAGCAGGGGCTGATTTTGTTGGTGCTGAAGATGCTATTGAAAAAATTAAAAATGGATGGCTTGATTTTCAGGCAGTTATAGCCACGCCCGATATGATGAAAGAGGTTGGTAAATTAGGTCCCATACTTGGGAAAAGAGGGCTTATGCCAAAACCAAAGTCAGGTACAGTGACTGATGATGTGAAAACTGCTGTTAAGGAATTAAAAGGCGGGAGAGTAGAGTATAAGGCTGATAAAACAGGAGTTATTCATTTAGGAGTTGGGAAGCTTTCTTTTGAACCGCAAAAATTAGCTGAAAATATTAAAGCATTTTATAGCCAGGTTGTTAAAGACAAGCCTTCTGATGCAAAAGGTAACTATATACGTTCTTTTCATATATGCTCTACAATGGGGCCGGGAATCAAAATTAATTATAAGGGGATTGAACGGTAATGGTTAAGCAATATAAGGTAGATTTTGTCAATGAGCTAAAGGAAAAATTAGCTTCAAAAAAGAATGTTATATTAACTAATTATTCAGGCATTAAAGTTAAGGATATGTATCAGCTCCGCAAGATTTTACGTGAAAAGGGAGCTGAGTATAAGGTTGTCAAAAATACTTTATTCAGGAAAGCACTTAAAGATTGTGGTTATCCTGAGATAGATCAGTATCTTGTTGGGCCTATTGGTGTTGTATTTGTAGATAAAGAAGTCAGTGAAGTTGCCAAGGTTTTAAAGGATTTTCAGAAAGAGCAGGATAAGTTCCAGTACAGCGTGGCGATAATGGACAACGTTGTATATTCGCCAAAAGATGTGCAGCGTATTGCAGATCTGCCGTCAAAAGAAGTGTTGTTGGCACAGGTAATGTCGCTTATAAATGGCCCTGCATCAGGTACTGCTATAGCTATCAATCAGATTATGGCATCACTGGCACGCGGTATTAAGCTGGTTGCAGAAAAAAACGCATAACACATTAATGTAAGCATATAATCAAGGGTAAATGATACTGAGTAAAGATGTGAAAAGCAGCTTTTTAGTATTGGTTACCCTTATAGGTTTTTACGACTAACGATCGTATTAACTTCAAGATTCACTAAGTATAAGGAGTAACATAATGGCAAAGTTATCAGTACAAGAATTGTTGGAAGCAATTGGTAGTTTAACACTTGTTGAAGCAGCTGAACTTGTAAAAGCTATGGAAGAAAAGTTTGGCATTTCAGCAGCGGCACCAGTTGCAGTAGCAGCAGCACCAGCAGCAGGCGCTCAAGCTGCAGAAGTTGAGGAAAAGACTGAATTTGATGTTATCCTCACAGGTTTTGGTGATAACAAGATTAATGTTATCAAGGAAGTCAGGGCAATTACTGGTTTAGGTTTGAAAGAAGCCAAAGACCTGGTAGAAGCTGGTGGCAAACCAGTCAAGGAAAAGGTTTCCAAGGAAGAAGCCGAGAAGATCAAAAAACAGCTTGAAGAAGCTGGAGCAACTGTCGAGATTAAGTAACGTTTTAAACGTAAAATATCTTGAAAAGATTCTGGTAATACTGTATATTGAAAACAGTAGTAGGTTTGGTTGCGATGCAATCAAACCTACTGTTGTTGATATTGGTAAAATTTGTTAACAGTTTCATTCTTTTGTATACAATAACAGTGCCCCAAACAGTATGAATAAAACAATAAACGAGCAAAATCTTTTTACAATAATTTTAATTTTTAATCGATTGTCCGATTTTCTTCATATTTTGGCTTATTGTGAATAAATCTTATTTTAGGTGTAAACTATGCAAAAACAACAAAAAGTTATCCGTTTTGGTAAAATAAAACCCGGCATTGGATTGCCAAATTTGATCGAAAATCAAACCGAATCGTTTAAATGGTTTTTACAGAAGGATGTAGCAACTTCCAAGAGGAAAAACCAGGGACTTCAAGCAGTGTTTCTTGAAACATTTCCAATTGTAAGCCCCAATGATGATATAGAACTGGAATTTGTTGAATATGAGTTAGGTGAGCCAAAATATAATGTGCAGGAATGTAAGGAAAGAGATGTTACCTATGCAGCTCCACTTAAAGCAACAATACGGCTCATAAAAAAGGATACCATGGAAGTCCGTGAGCAGTCTGTGTATATGGGCGATATACCATTAATGACTGAAAGCGGCACTTTTATTATAAATGGCGCAGAACGTGTTGTGGTAAATCAGTTGCACAGGTCACCGGGAATATTCTTTTTCTGGGATGAAATTGAAAGAATGTACAGTGCCCGGGTAATCCCTGACAGGGGCTCATGGCTGGAATTTGAAATGGATGCTAAAGGCCTGATAGTTGCCCGCATTGACAGGAAGAAAAAATTCCCTGCAACTATTATACTTAAAGCATTAGGGTATAATACTAATGAAGAGATAATTAAGCTTTTCTATAATACAAAAAAGATAACTCTTGCTGAAGAAAAAGATTACGAATTCCTGAAAAATAAGCGGGTTGCTTCTGATGTTATTAATCCAGAAACAGGAGAAGTGCTATTAGAGGCTGGTGAACGAATAACTATTGACTATATTGATATACTGCGTGATGAGAAGATAAAAGTTGTAGAAGTTATAGAATTCCCCAAGAATAAAGATGATGCATATCTCATTACATCCCTAGAAAAAGACGATTGCAAGAGCTCTGAGGAAGCATTGTTGAAATTGCATCAGATGCTGAGACCTGGTGAACCAACCAATATTGATAATGCACGTGAGATATTTAATCGGTTATTCTTTGATCCCAGAACATACAGTTTGGGGGGTGTGGGACGCTATAAGATAAATAAAAAATTTGGTTTTGACATGAAAGAGGTAAAGGAAGATTACCTCAGAAAAGAAGATATCGTACATACAGTTAAATATTTAATAAACCTTATTGCTGAAGTGGATGGGTATATCGTTGATGATATTGACCATTTAGGGAACAGAAGAATACGGCCCGTTGGCGAGCTAATCCAGAATCAGATAAAGATTGGATTCCAGCGAATGGAGCGCGTAATTAAAGAACGTATGACTATACAGGATGTTGATGTGGTCACACCACAGGCTCTCATAAGTATTAAGCCAATTACTGCTGTTATTAATGAATTTTTTGGCTCTAGCCAGCTATCGCAGTTTATGGACCAGACAAACCCGTTGGCAGAGTTAACCCATAAACGGCGGCTTAATGCACTGGGGCCAGGTGGTTTAACACGTGAGCGGGCTGGATTTGAAGTGCGCGATGTTCACCCATCACACTATGGAAGAATGTGTCCAATAGAGACACCTGAAGGTCCCAATATTGGATTGATTATATCAATGAGTACGTATGCACGCATTAATGATTATGGTTTTCTTGAGACCCCCTATAAGGTTGTTGAAAATGGTAGGGTTACTGACAAGGTTGTATATCTTACTGCTGATGAAGAGGATAAGTATTTCATAGCTCAGGCCAACGCTACAATAGATGAAAATGGCAAGTTTGTTGATAATCTTATCCCCTGCCGTCACCGTGGTGATTTTCCCTATAAACGGCCTGAAGAAATACAGTATATGGACGTATCGCCGGATCAGGTGTTTTCAGTTTCAACATGCCTCATTCCGTTCCTGGAACATGATGATGCTAACCGCGCACTCATGGGTTCAAATATGCAGCGCCAGGCAGTGCCACTGTTAACGGAAGAAGTTCCGCTGGTAGGTACAGGTATGGAAGGCCCTGCTGCTATGGATTCTGGTGTTGTGGTTAAGGCAAAACGTGCTGGCGAAGTAATTTATGCAGATGCAAAAGTTATCAGGGTGAAAACATCCAGCGGCGAGATAGATGAATATACTTTGCAAAAATTTAAACGAACCAATCAGGGTACCTGTTTCAACCAGAAACCAATTGTGCGTAAAGGGCAGAAAGTAAAAGTGGGTGACATCCTGGCAGATGGGCCAGCCACAGACAATGGGAAACTGGCATTAGGTAAAAATATCCTGGTTGCTTTCATGCCATGGATGGGATATAACTTTGAGGATGCCATTCTGCTTTCCGAACGTCTGGTGTATGATGATGTATATACATCACTACATATTGAACAGTTTGAGATAGAAGCCAGAGAGACCAAGCTTGGGAGGGAAGTAATCACCCGAGATATTCCCAATCTTAGCGAAAAAGCGTTCAGAGATCTTGATGAAAATGGTATAGTACGAATGGGTGCCTATGTTGCACCTGGCGATATACTTGTAGGTAAGGTTACCCCAAAAGGGGAACAGGACCTTACACCTGAATATAAATTGTTGCATTCAATATTTGGTGAAAAAGCGCGTGAGGTGCGAGATACATCGCTCAGAGTACCTAATGGCGTTGAGGGGATTGTGATTGATGTGAAGCGTTTTTCCCGTGAGAATGGTGATGAGTTATCTGCGGGTGTAGAAGAGCTTGTCAAAGTGTATATTGCTTCAAAAAGGAAAATATCCGTTGGTGACAAGATGGCTGGCCGCCATGGTAACAAAGGTGTTATATCAAGGATAGTTCCTGTGTATGATATGCCGTATTTGCCAGACGGAACGCCAGTTGACATTGTTTTAAATCCGCTATCGGTTCCATCACGAATGAATTTAGGACAGCTTCTTGAAACTGAATTGGGCTGGGCGGCAAA
This sequence comes from Spirochaetota bacterium, assembly GCA_029907515.1. GTDB lineage: Bacteria > Spirochaetota > UBA4802 > UBA4802 > UB4802 > UBA4802. The sequence continues at coordinate 5,121 of JARYLT010000004.1, forward strand.
GGAACTGGGATTTATAGCAGAATGTCCAATATTTGATAGCCCTGAAGAGCAGGAAATACGCGAGCTTTTGAAAAAGGCAGGTTTGCCAGAAACTTCAAAGACTATCCTGTATAATGGTCAGACAGGTGAGCCCTTTGAAAGTGAAGTTATGGTTGGTTACATCTACATGTTGAAATTAGCTCATATGGTTGATGATAAGATTCATGCACGTTCAACAGGTCCATATTCACTGGTAACACAACAGCCATTGGGTGGTAAAGCACAGTTTGGCGGACAGCGATTGGGCGAGATGGAAGTATGGGCACTTGAAGCATACGGTGCTGCATACACATTGCAGGAACTCCTCACAGTGAAATCTGACGATATGTTAGGGCGAGCACGGATTTATGAAGCGATAGTTAAAGGTATTAACACCACTTCGCCTGGAATTCCGGAATCTTTCAATGTACTGGTTCAGGAATTGCGGGGCCTTGCACTGGATGTCAGAATTTACGATGAAAATGGTAATGAGATAAATCTCTCTGAATGGAGCGAAGGCTTAAGTAAGCCAAAGAGAAAAATCAAGCTTGAAACGCTTGAAAATGAGTAATCTGTACATTTTAAAAAATTTTAATTAAGGTAAGAAGGTAATACGATGAGAGATTTTAACGATTTCAATTCTATTCAAATAAAATTAGCTTCTCCTGATATGATCCGCGAGTGGTCATATGGTGAAGTAAAAAAACCTGAAACAATTAACTATCGAACCTTAAAACCTGAAAGGGATGGCCTCTTTTGCGAAAGAATATTTGGGACAACAAAAGAATGGGAATGCTATTGTGGCAAGTTCAAGTCAATACGATATAAAGGAGTAGTATGCGACCGTTGTGGCGTAGAGGTTACACATTATAAAGTCAGGCGTGAGCGTGGTGGTCATATTGAATTAGCATGCCCGGTAGCGCATATATGGTATTATCGCTCAGTACCATCACGAATAGGGTTATTGCTTAATTTGACAGTAAATGAGTTAAAATCTATTCTGTATTACGAAAAATATGTTGTTATTGACCCTGCTGATTCTGATCTGAAATATGGCGATGTTATAGATGAAGATACTTTTAACCATTATTATGAAACATACGGCGATGAATTTGTAGCCGATATGGGTGCAGCTGCAATCAAGGAAATGTTAAGAAGAATAGACCTTGATGGCGAAGCACGTGAATTGCGAAGCAAAATTGCAGGTCAGGATAAACTGAAGGTAGATAAAAAAGATATTAAACGACTTGAGCTTATAGAAGCTTTCAGGGATTCAGGCAACCGGCCTGAGTGGATGATACTTGATGTTGTACCGGTTATTCCTCCAGAACTGAGGCCAATGGTTCAGCTTGATGGTGGAAGGTTTGCAACATCTGATCTTAATGACCTTTACAGGCGAGTTATTAACAGAAATAACCGGTTAAAACGATTACTGCTTCTGAGAGCACCTGATATTATAGTAAGAAATGAAAAACGCATGCTCCAGGAAGCGGTGGATGCACTGTTTGATAACAGCAAGCGCAAACGCGCAGTGAAAGGCAAAGCCAATAGACCTCTTAAGTCACTCAGTGACATGTTAAAAGGCAAACAGGGGCGGTTTAGACAGAACCTTCTGGGTAAGCGAGTTGATTATTCCGGGCGTTCAGTTATTGTTATTGGCCCTGAGCTTAAACTGCATCAGTGTGGATTGCCAAAGAAGATGGCTGTGGAATTATTTAAGCCATTTATCATGAAGAGACTGGTAGATAAAGGTTTTGTACAGAATATAAAATCTGCCAAAAAGATGGTGGAAAATGAAAGGCCTGAAGTGTGGGAAGTTTTAGAAGAGGTTATTGCCGAACATCCGGTACTATTAAACCGTGCTCCCACACTACACCGGTTAGGAATTCAGGCGTTTGAACCAGTACTCGTAGAGGGGAAGGCTATCAAGCTGCATCCATTGGTATGCCATGCATACAATGCTGACTTTGATGGCGACCAGATGGCTGTTCATGTCCCACTATCGCCACGAGCTCAGATAGAGTGCTGGACATTAATGCTTTCAGCAAATAATTTGCTTAACCCCGCAAATGGTCAACCTATCGTAACTCCAACCCAGGATATTGTTCTTGGAATATATTATTTAACCTCTGAACTGCGAAGCGAAAATGAATTTCTTCCCTTTTTTGGCTCAATGGATGAAGTATTATATGCTCTGGAATTCAGACAAATAAAATACAGAACAAAGATTAAATATCTTATGGATGGTGAATTTGTTGAAACAACACCAGGAAGGTTAATCTTTAATGAAAAATTACCTGCAGGGTTCCCTTTTGTTAATTATACTGTCAATGATAAGGAACTTTCAAAAATCATTTCTAAAATTTTTAGAGAATATGGCCCAACTGCAACAGTAAAGGTACTTGATGACATCAAGGAATTAGGCTATAAATATGCAACATATTTTGGGCCAACTATCTCAACAAGTGATGTAAAAGTGCCTCCATTGAAGGATGAATTAATTAAAAAATCTAATGAGATGCTGGAAAAGATTGAGAATGAATATCGTAATGGTTATATAACCAATGAAGAGCGGTATAATCGTGTTATTGACCTCTGGACAAAAACTAATGAAGATGTTACCGATGTTATGTTCAATACAATGTCGCAGGATGCTGATGGATTTAATCCCATTTATATTATGGCACAGTCCGGAGCACGAGGCAGTAAACAGCAGATACGGCAGCTTGCAGGTATGCGTGGCCTTATGGCAAAACCCAGCGGTGAAATTATTGATGTCCCCATCAAGTCAAATTTTAAAGAAGGGCTGACAGTACTTGAATATTTTATCTCCACTAACGGTGCACGAAAAGGCTTGGCAGATACTGCATTAAAAACCGCTGATGCCGGGTATTTAACACGAAGGCTTGTTGATATAGCCCAGGATGTTGTTATAACAATGGATGATTGTGGTACCTCAGTAGGAATTGATGTGGGTGCATTAAAAGAAGGTGATGAAGTTGTGGAATCTATTGGTTCAAGGGTACTGGGGAGAACCTTGCTTTATGATCTGTATCATCCGGTTACCAATGAAGTTATTTGCAAGAGTGGTGAATTAATTACTGAAGAGATTGCAGAAAAGATAGATGAATTGGGCCTTGATCGTATAACAATCAGATCGGTGTTAACGTGTGAAGCTCGACATGGTGTTTGTGCACGCTGTTATGGCAGAAATTTAGCTACTGCACGTATGGTTGATATTGGTGAAGCTGTAGGGATTATTGCGGCGCAATCTATTGGTCAGCCAGGTACACAGCTTACCATGCGTACCTTCCACATTGGTGGTACTGCATCTCACGTTGTTGAAGAAAGTGAAATCAGTTTTAATTACCCTGTTTATGTAAAGGAAACTACCTTCAAAACAGTAAAAACTGAAGATGAACAGGGTGAGAAGAAAACCATATCTGTACGGCGTGGTTATATCGTTTTACAGCGATTACTGGAAGAGATACCTGTAAAAAGTGGTGAACTGGTGGTAAATGATGGTGACAGAGTATATAGCGGAACACCAATAGTAAAAAAATCTGATGGGTCATTTATTGTCACAACAAAATCAGGTGTGGTTAAACTTGATAAATCCAGGGCATATATCCTTGGAGAGCCCAATATGATTCCTGTTAATATAGGTTCTACCATTTATTTAAAAACTGATAAATTTTATCATGTAAATCCACAGACGGGGAAAACTGATGTACTGGTGAAATTTGATCCCTGGTTTGAGCCAATATTAACTGAAATAAATGGGAAGGTGAAATTCATTGATATTGAAATCAATAAGAGTATGAGGGAAGAGATAGATCCTCAGACAAATCAGCTCAAGCGTATTATCGTTGAAGCAAAGACGGAAAAGTTGCAGCCAGCCATAGAAGTTTCATCTGCTGATGAAACCTTCAACTACCTGTTGCCAAAAGGTGCTCACCTGTTTGTTGATGATGGACAGACAGTAAAAGCAGGTATGGTTCTGGCAAAAATACCAAAAGAAGTTGAAAAGACAAAAGATATTACGGGTGGCTTGCCACGAGTAGCAGAACTGTTTGAAGCACGTACCCCCAAGGATAAGGCAACCATATCAGAGATTGACGGGCGTGTCAAAATTGGCGATACCGTCAAGAATAAACGTAAGATAATTGTCACCGGTGATGATGGCGAAGAAAGAGAATATCAGATACCTGCTTCCAAGTATTTACGGGTTCAGGATGGCGACTGGATCAATAAAGGTGATAAAATTGATGATGGCCCAATTGATCCGCATGATATCCTTGATATTAAAGGACCGCGCGAACTTGAAAAATTCCTTGTAAACGAAATTCAGGAAGTGTATCGTTTGCAGGGTGTTCAGATAAATGATAAGCACATTGAGATAATTGTGCGACAGATGTTACGGAAAGTCATCATAGAAGATCCTGGTGATACAAGCTTTGTCGTAGACCAGATAGTTGATAAGTTTGAATTTGATGATGAAAATATGCGTGTTGAAAAAGAAGGTGGTAAAGCAGCATCTGCAAAACCGGTACTGATGGGTATAACAAAATCAGCTCTTAATACGGAATCGTTTATATCTGCTGCATCGTTCCAGGAAACAACCCGCGTGTTAACTGAAGCGGCAATTAAAGGAAAGATTGATAGATTACGTGGATTAAAGGAAAATGTAATCATTGGTCATTTGATTCCGGCAGGTACTGGTGTACGTGAGTACAATAAGGTTACTGTATACCAGAAAGTTAAGGGCGACTTAGATGGCGTTGCAAAGGAAGTAGAGGAGGAAATCCCTGCTGAGAAATAAAATTTCTTGACAATTATACAGGTAAAATTGATTAATCACTTTCAATTAAAATTTTGAAAGTGATTAATCTGTATAATATAATGTTATAATATTCAATAAATGTAGTGAGGAGACAGGATGCCTACAATTAATCAGTTAATAAGGAAAGGGAGATCTGAAAAGGTTAAGAAATCAAAATCCCCGGCACTGAAGAGTTGCCCTCAGAAAAGAGGAGTATGTACACGAGTAATGACTGTTACGCCAAAAAAACCTAATTCAGCATTGCGGAAGGTTGCTCGTGTAAGACTGACCAATGGAATAGAAGTTACAGCATATATTCCAGGTATAGGCCATAATCTTCAGGAACACTCTGCTGTGTTAGTTCGAGGTGGAAGGGTAAAGGACCTGCCAGGTGTGAGGTACCATATAGTACGTGGGACATTGGATTCTTTAGGAGTTAATGACCGCAAAAAAGGAAGATCAAAATATGGCACCAAGCGGCCAAAAGCATAATGTAATAATTATTTGGTATAGTGAGGTTTAATAATGGCACGAAGGCGTAGACCAGCAAAAAGGACGATTTTACCGGACCCAAAATATGGCAATATAGTAGTTTCAAAATTTATAAATTGCATGATGTTAAAAGGCAAAAAAGGGGTTGCTGAGCAGGCTTTTTATAAAGCATTGGAACTCATTGGCGAGCGTACTCAGAAAGACCCAATTGAAGTATTTATTACTTCGCTTGAAAATGTAAAGCCTCTTGTTGAGGTTAAATCACGACGTGTTGGTGGTGCAACGTATCAGGTACCTGTTGAAATACGGCCAGAAAGGCGCCAGGCACTTGCTATCAGGTGGCTTATAAACAATGCCCGCAGCAGAAATGAAAAGACCATGTTTCAGAAACTGGCGGGAGAACTACTGGATGCATACAACAACACCGGTGCTTCAATAAAGAAAAAGGAAGACACTCACAAGATGGCAGAAGCTAACAAGGCATTTGCACATTATAAGTGGTAATTATAGTATTATTTGCTGTTTAAAAGTTTAATATATAAAATACCAGGGCATCCCCCTGGTATTTGATGCTTTATCATAAATAATTAATTTTATCATCAGGTATTATGGGAAGAGAGTTACCATTACACAGGACACGAAATATTGGGATAATGGCTCATATTGATGCAGGTAAAACCACATTAACCGAGCGCATCCTCTATTATACTGGCAAGACCTATAAAATTGGAGAAGTCCATGATGGCACTGCAGAGATGGACTGGATGATTCAGGAAAAGGAGCGAGGGATTACCATCACTGCTGCTGCTACCACAACCTACTGGAAAAATACGCGTATCAATATCATAGACACTCCGGGACATGTTGACTTTACCGTTGAGGTGGAACGAAGTCTGAGAGTTTTAGACGGAGCTATAGCCGTTTTTGATGCCGTTGCCGGAGTGGAGCCACAGAGTGAAACAGTATGGCGACAGGCTACACACTACAATGTACCCAGAATATGTTTTGTAAATAAAATGGACAGAGTGGGAGCAGATTTTGAGAATTGTCTCACCATGATAAAGGAACGTCTGTATTCCATACCACTGCCCTTACAAATTCCCTATGGGAAGGAAGATAGCTTCAAAGGTGTTATAGATATAGTCCAGATGAAAGCACTGGTGTGGACTGACCAGTTAGGTGAGCACTATGACGTTGTACCAATACCTGAAGAATACCATGATGAAGCTTTATATTACCGTGAACACCTGATTGAACTGGTTGCAGAATACGATGAGGAAATGCTGGAAAAATATTTGGAAGGTGTGGAAATAACAGAAACTGAGCTGAAACGTGCCATCCGCAATGCAACATTAAAAACTGCATTGTTTCCGGTATTTTGTGGCAGTGCATTGAAAAATAAAGGTGTTCAGCCACTGATTGATGCCATTATTGACTATCTGCCTTCGCCTAAGGATATTCCAGCTATTAAGGGGCATGATGTGCATCATGATGATAACATCATGGAGCGCCATCCTGATGACAAGGAACCTTTCTGTGCACTGGTATTTAAGATAGCAAGTGACTCGTATGTGGGGAAGCTCTGTTATATCAGAGTGTACTCAGGGCATCTGGCAGCTGGTGATACTGTTCTGAATGTCAACAAGCAAAAGAAAGAACGTATTGGCCGGATCTTACGAATGCATGCCAATGACCGGGAAGACATCAAGGAAATATACACAGGGGATATTGCCGCACTTGTGGGTTTGCGGTTTGCCCAGACAGGCGATACCATCACATCGGTTGATGCGCCAATACTTCTGGAAAAGATGGAATTCCCGGAGCCGGTAATAGCCCGGGCAGTTGAGCCAAAAACACGGGCAGATCTTGAAAAATTGCATGCAGTGCTGAAACGATTGGAAGAAGAGGATCCAACGTTTTTTGTCAAAATTGATGAGGAAAGCGGGCAAACGATTATTTCAGGTATGGGTGAGCTGCATCTTGAAATCATTGTTGACAGGTTACAGCGTGAGTTCAATATGCTTGTCAATGTTGGCAAACCACAAGTTGCCTATAAAGAAACAGTCACAGGAGTAGCAAAGGCTGAAGGAGTATTTGAAAAAGAGATTGCCGGAAAATTGCAATATGGCCATGTGCTACTTGAAGTAAGTCCGTGCGATAGTTCCTTTGAGTTTGTTTCAAAGGTGGATACAGCGGTATTACCGAAAAATTGTATAAAAGCTGTGGAAATGGGTTGCAGGGATGCACTCAGTTCCGGGGTAATAGCTGGATATGAAATGACAAAGATACGAGTGATACTTGAAGATGCAAAATACCGTGAGGATGCTTCAGTTGACCATGCATACCGTATTGCTGCAACAATTGCTTTAAGGGATGCAGCAAGGAAAGCTTCCCCAATGTTGCTTGAGCCTGTTATGAAACTGGAAGTTGTGGTACTTGATGAATATATGGGTGACATAATCAATGATATTAATTCGCGGCGTGGAAAAATTGAACATATTGATATTCGTGGTATGTTAAAGGTCATAGATGCATACGTTCCACTGGCTGAAGCGTTTGGGTATGCAACGGCAATACGTTCACTGAGCCAGGGGAGGGCATCGCACACGTTACAGTTTAGCCATTATGAAGTTGTACCACAGGCTGTCATGGAAAAGATTCTTGGCAGTTACTATCGGCCTGTATAGTACAAAATCATGGTAAAAAATTAATTTCAATTTTTATAAAAAAATATTTGATATTTTATAAATTACGCAATAAATTAGTTGACAGATAAAGCATATATTTTTTAATTCACACACTTCCACTGTTATGCACTAAAATAGATGATGTGGAAGTTTGTGTTATCTGAACGTAATACTTTCTAACGATCATAGAGTGATAAAATCTTTAGCGGTTGTGCTACGTTTATATTGTATTGCTGTGTTTGTGTGATATAATGAAATTTATTATTTTTATAAAGGAGATAACAAATGGCAAAGGCAAAATTTGAAAGAACCAAACCACATGTTAATGTTGGAACAATAGGCCATATTGACCATGGCAAGACTACGTTAACATCTGCAATTACAAAAGTTCTTGCGGCTGCGTATGGTGGCAATAATAAACCTGTAGAATTTGATCAGATAGATAATGCACCAGAAGAAAAAGCACGAGGTATAACGATTGCGACTTCACATCAGGAGTATGAGACACTAAATCGGCATTATGCGCATGTTGACTGCCCTGGCCATGCTGACTATATTAAGAACATGATTACCGGTGCTGCTCAGATGGATGCTGCTATTCTTGTTGTTGCAGCAACTGATGGCCCAATGCCCCAGACAAAAGAGCACGTTCTTTTGGCCCGCCAGGTTAACGTTCCTTATATCATTGTTTTCCTTAATAAAGTTGACATGCTTGATCCAGCTGACAGGGATGAGCTTGTTGAACTTGTTGAAATGGAAGTTAGAGACCTTCTTAACAAATATGAATTCCCTGGTGACACAATTCCAATTATACCAGGTTCTGCGTTGAAAGCCATGCAGTGTGGTTGTGGCAAGAAAGAGTGTGAAGCATGTGAACCAATTTTAAAATTGGCTGAAACCCTTGATACGTATGTACCTGAACCACAGCGTGACAGGGATAAACCATTCCTTATGCCTATTGAAGACGTATTTTCAATTACTGGCCGTGGCACTGTTGTTACCGGAAGGATTGAGCGTGGTGTAGTAAGAACTGGTGATGAAGTTGAGATTGTTGGTTTTGGCGAAACCAAGAAGACAGTTGTTACCGGTGTTGAAATGTTTAGAAAGATTCTTGATGAAGGTATTGCAGGTGACAACGTAGGATGTCTGCTCCGTGGTACAGGCAAAGATGAAGTTGAGCGTGGGCAGGTTCTGGCCAAACCAGGTTCGATAACTCCGCATAAGAAATTTGAGGCTGAAGTATACGTATTGTCAAAAGAAGAAGGTGGTCGTCATACTCCGTTCTTCAGTAACTATCGCCCACAGTTTTATTTCAGAACTACTGACGTTACCGGCATCATTCAGTTGCCTGAGGGTGTTGAGATGGTTATGCCAGGTGACAATATTAAGATGACGGTAGAGCTTATTACCCCTGTTGCAATGGAAGAAACTCTCAGGTTTGCTATACGTGAGGGTGGAAGGACTGTTGGGGCTGGTGTAGTTGCTAAAATATTAGAATAAATAATTTATTAATTTATAAATACAATGGCAATAGTTGTCAGGCTGGTGTACAATCAACCTGACAACTATTTACGATATAACTGGAAAATTATCCATTTACGAAGATTGTTATATGCGATCTTGTTGTATGTAAATGATATAATTAGATATTTGGATGAAAGAAAGGTGTTACAGTGGCAAAGCTTACGGGACAACGAATAAGAGTGAAATTGAGATCATTTGATCCATATTTATTAGATCAATCGGCAGCTAAAATAGTTGCGACGACTAACAGGAGTGGTGCAAAAGTAGCAGGTCCTATACCGCTACCTACACGAATTGAAAAATTTTGTGTATTGCGTTCCCCTCATGTTAACAAGAAGTCGCGTGAGCAATTTGAGATACGGACTCATAAGCGTCTGATCGATATCATCGATCCTAACTCCGATACCGTTGAAGCGCTTATGAAGTTGGAATTGCCTGCTGGTGTTTCTGTAGATATAAAATCATAATTATTTCATCTTTCATGGAAATTTGTTATATAGCTCTTTAAAAAAGAGTGTGACAGTCTTATAATCGATGCATGGGATAGGAAAATGAAAAAGGCTTTAATTGGCAGAAAGATAGGGATGAGTCAGATGTTTTTAGACGATGGGACAGTGGTTCCTGTTACTGTATGTGAACTTGGTCCGTGCGTTGTTGTACAGAAGAAGACCGTTGAAAAGGACGGATATAATGCATTGAAGCTGGGATATGGTGAAGCAAAAGCTCATCGTCTTACAAAACCTATATTACAGGATTTGAAGAAAAGGAATCTTCCTTTGCTGAAAGTGTTCAGGGAAGTTGAAAATTTTGATGAAAATCTTCAAGAAGGAAGTGTTATTACCTGTGAGATATTTACTGAAAACCAGATGGTTGATGTTACCGGCATTTCCAAGGGAAAGGGATTTGCTGGAGTTATTAAAAGGCATGGATTCCATGGTGGAAGGGAAACTCATGGATCAAACTTCCACAGAGCTCCTGGCTCCATAGGTGCAAACACATTCCCTGCTGAAGTTTGGAAGGGGAAAAAATTGCCAGGAAGACATGGTGGAAAAACTGTTACCGTTAAAAATTTAAAGATAGTTAAGATAATCAAAGATAAGAATTTAGTATTAATATCTGGTGCTGTCCCTGGTACCGTGAATTCAATTATTACAGTACAAAGCAAATAGGCAGGGTTATTATGGTTGTTGATGTTTATACAGTTGATGGAAACGTTAAAGGACAGATTGAGTTGAATGAAACCATCTTTAATGCAAAGATTAATGATGTTCTGATATATGAATTGATTAAGGCTGCAAATGCCAATTTACGTCAGGGAACTCATGATACACGAGAGCGCTGTGATGTTTCGGGTGGTGGAGCAAAGCCATGGAGGCAGAAAGGTACTGGTAGAGCACGCCAGGGGTCAATAAGGGCTCCACAGTGGAAAGGAGGTGGCGTTGTATTTGGGCCACATCCACGCGACTATCGTATTGAATTACCCAAAGGCATTCGGCAGGAAGCGTATCGTTCATTACTGTCATTGAAGTTTAAAGAAGGTGCAATCAAGGTTGTTGAAGATTTCAAAGTAGAAAGTGGAAAAACTAAGGATATAGCTTCAATAGCTAAAAAGCTTAATATTAAAAAAGGTGTACTCATCATAGATAGTGAAGATAGCATGCTGAAGAGAGCAATACGAAATATTCCATGGTTTGTGTATAACAACGTAAAGCGGTTATCAAGCAGGGATATATTCTATACTCAGACAGTTTTAATAACCGAGAGTGCTGCAAAAATTATTAATTCCAAGTATGCAAAAGGTGAGTAATTATGGATGTTAATGATATCATCATACGCCCTGTTATTACAGAAAAGGCAACTGAACTTGCAAAACAAAACAAATACGTGTTTAGAGTACACAAGAAAGCAAATAAAGATATGATAGAAAAGGCTATAAGCAGTATTTTTGGTGTTACACCAGTAAAAGTAAATGTTATGATTGTACGGGGCAAACGTAAAAGAGTACGGTATAACTACGGATATACAGCATCATGGAAAAAGGCGATAGTTACGTTAAAAGAAGGCGATAAAATTGAAGTTTTTGAATCAAAATAAGAAATTTTTACTATAGCGATAAAGGTAACGACAATGGGTTTGAAAAAGTATCGACCATTAACACCAACATTACGATATCAGACAGTGCTGGATTTCAGTGAGATTACCACTGATGAACCGTTGAAGTCGCTTACAAAGGGCAAGAAAAGTTATGCAGGTAGAGGCTTTAATGGGCAGGTTTCTGTCAGAAGAAAAGGTGGTGGGCATAAGCGCCGCTATAGAATTATTGATTTCAAGCGCAATAAATATAATATAGAAGGCAAGGTTGCTTCATTAGAATATGATCCAAACCGAAGTGCAAATATTGCTTTAATCGTTTATAAAGACGGTGAAAAAAGGTACATTATTGCACCAGATTCGGTAAAGGTTGGTGATACGATAGTTTCTGGCGAAAATGTCGAGGTTAAACCAGGCAATGCAATGCCTTTAAAAAACATACCGGATGGGACCAATATTTATAATATTGAGTTGCATAAAGGCAAAGGTGGACAGTTAGTGCGTTCAGCAGGCACAAGTGCCGTTATAACCGCAAAAGAAGGTGATTATTGCCTGATTAAATTACCCTCCGGCGAGATCAGAAAGATACATTGTGAATGCTATGCAACAATTGGTGAAGTATGTAATAAAGATCATATTAACGTTGATATTGGCAAGGCTGGAAGAAGTAGATGGTTAGGTAGAAGGCCAAAGGTAAGAGGTGTTGCAATGAACCCGGTTGACCATCCGCTTGGTGGTGGCGAAGGTAAATCGTCCGGAGGAAGGCACCCCTGTTCTCCAACTGGCAAACCTACCAAAGGGTATAAGACCAGGAAGAAGAAAAAATACAGTGACAAAATGATTATTAAACGAAGGAAGTAATTGCTATGGCTCGTTCATTGAAAAAAGGACCGTATGTTGATATAAAGTTATTTAAGAAAATTGAGGAAATGAACTCAACAAACACTAAAAAAGCCATTAAAACATGGTCACGAAGGTCAACGATATTCCCTGAGATGATTGGCCATACAATTATGGTCCACAATGGGAAGAATTTTATTCCGGTATATGTAACCGAGAATATGGTTGGACACAAATTGGGTGAGTTTGCACCCACCCGAACTTTCAGAGGTCATGCAGGCAAAGATGATAAGGTAGCAAAGAGGGGCAAGTAAATGGAAACAAGGGCATTATCACGATATAACAGGATTTCTGCCAGTAAGGCACGCCTTGTTGCAAATGAAATACGGGGTTTTTCTTTTCCTGAAGCAATTGATATTTTAAAAGCAATACCCCGTAAAGCATCAAAGGTTATCATGAAAACGCTTTATTCAGCAGCGGCAAATGCTAAATATAGCAATCCTGAAGTACGGGAAAATAATTTATATATCAAGAAAGTTGTTGTGGATGAAGGACCCACAATGAAACGGTTCAGACCTCGTGCACGTGGGCGGGCTTCACGTATACGTAAAAGAACCAGTACAATTGAAATAATTTTATCTGATGAAAATTAATCAGTAAAAGGTGTAAGAATGGGACAGAAAGTTAATCCAACAGGACTGAGAGTAGGAATAATACGAACATGGGATTCGGTATGGTTTGCTGAAAAGAATGAGTATCGTAAAAATCTCCATGAAGACATTCAGATACGAAAGTATATAATGAATAAATTTAAAACTGCAGGAATTGCAAAGGTTGGCATTGAGCGATTCCCTGACAGAATTAATGTTTATATTCATACTGCAAGGCCGGGATTACTTATTGGCCGAAAGGGTGTTGATATAGAAAATTTGAAAGAAGAATTACAGAAGAAAGTTCAGAAAAATGTAAACATATATGTTCAGGAAGTTAAAAAACCTGAACGTGTAGCAAAGCTTGTAGCAGAACAGATTGCTGCGCAGATTGAAAATCGTTTCCCATACCGGAGAGCCATTAAGCAAGCTATAACTGCAGCAATGCGAAGCGGTGCACTGGGGATTAAGGTTAATATTTCAGGACGCTTGAATGGAGCTGAAATGGCCAGGGAAGAAGCCTATAAAGAAGGCAGAATCCCTCTGCATACATTACGAGCAGATATTGATTATGGATTTGCTGAAGCTCTCACCACATTTGGGCTTATAGGGGTTAAGGTGTGGATTTATAATGGCGATGTTCTATCAAATGCTGAGGAACAGGAAGAAGAGAAATTTGCATTACGAAAAAAATCACAATAATTGAATAAAGGTGAACAACAATGTTAATGCCCAACAGAACAAGGTATAGAAAAGTTCATCGTGGACGAATGAAGGGAAAGGCAGTTCGTGGTTCTACTATCCATTTTGGCGAGTATGCGTTAAAATCAATTGAATGCGGTGAGATCAATTCTCGTCAGATTGAAGCGGCACGTATTGCTATCAGCCGTAAGGTTAAGCGTGGTGGCAAGCTGTGGATTAGAATTTTTCCTGACAGGCCTTTTACCAAAAAGCCAGCAGAAACACGAATGGGTAAAGGAAAAGGTAACCCTGAAGGATTTGTTGCACGTATTAAGCCAGGAAGAATATTGTTTGAACTGGCCGGTATTGACGATGCAGTTGCTCGTGAAGCGTTGTTACTGGCAGCTCATAAATTACCAGTTAAAACCAAGATAATATCAATACATGATAATAATTAGTTCTGGAGTTGTTCAATGAAGGGTAAATTAGATGAATTGACAATAGATGAATTGCAAAGAACGTTACAGGAAGCAAAGGAAGAGTTACGGAAAGAGCGATTCAAAAGGACAGTGAGCAGGGTTGAAAATCCCAAAAAGGCACTGCAGCTTAAAAAGCAGATTGCAAGGATTTTAACATTGCTCAGAGAGTATGAGTTGGGCAAAAGGACTTTACGAAGTAAATAATTTTGGTGGTAGATAGTTATGGAAGGCAAAAACCGAAAACAAATCGTTGGTAAAGTGATAAGCAATAAAATGGATAAGACAGTAGTTGTTGAGATTGAAAGGATGATGATGCATCCTAAATATCATAAGTTTGTACGTAAAACCAAAAAAGTAAAAAGCCATGATGAACGCAATGAGTGTTCAATTGGAGATATTGTTCTTATAGAAGAAACAAGACCTTTGTCTAAGGAAAAGCGTTATCGTTTAGTGAAGATAGTTGAAAAGGTAAAATAGGGTTAGAGCTATGATTCAGGTTCAAACAATGCTAGAAGTTGCTGATAACAGTGGTGTAAAAAGAGTGCAGTGTATAAAAATATTAGGTGGGACCAAGAGGCGATATGCTTCTGTTGGTGATGTCATTATTGTTGCTGTAAAAGATGCACATCCATCATATGGATTGAAGGATTCAACCGGGAAGAAAGTTCATGGCAAGGCGGTTTTACGAGCAGTGGTAGTGCGGACAACTAAACCTGTACGGCGACCTGATGGTTCATATATACGGTTTGATGATAATGCAGTTGCAATTATCGATACTAAAGGTGAGCCCAGAGGTTCCCGTATATTTGGTCCGGTAGCTCGTGAATTGCGTGACAGAAATTTTTTGAAGATAGTTTCGTTAGCTCCAGAGGTTTTATAAAAAGGTGTTACTATGATACGAACTCGATTAAAAAAAGATGATCTTGTAATGGTGACTACAGGCGCTGATAAAGGCAAACGTGGTAAAGTGTTGTTTGTTGATACAAAGCGCGGTAGGGTAATTATAGAAGGTGTTAATTTGCGAAAGAAATATGTGAGGCCTTCACAGGAAAACCCCAAAGGTGGGCAGATAGAATTGCCATACCCAATTAATATTTCAAATGTAATGGTATTTTGCGAAAAATGCAAAAAAGCTGTAAGGGTTGGCATCAAGATAGATGGTGATGCAAAATATCGCGTATGTAAAAAATGTGGTAAACGAATTGATTAGTGAGGGAAATAATGGCAGCACGATTGCGTATACTATATGAAAAGGAAATAAAGAAGCGGCTGATGGATAAATTTAAATATTCATCAGTTATGCAGATTCCTAAAATTGAAAAAATTGTTTTGAATGTTGGTGAAGGTGAAGCTCATTCTAATCCTAACCTGCTTAAATCAATTATTGAGGAACTGTCGCTTATTACCGGTCAGAGAGCGGTTAAAACTGTAGCGCGGAAATCAATTGCAGCGTTTAAAATCCGTGAGGGGTATGATGTTGGTGCTCGTGTTACGTTGCGTGGTGACAAGATGTATGAGTTTTTAGACAGGCTTGTGAATGTTGCTCTGCCACGAGTACGTGACTTCCGGGGACTATCGCCCAATTCATTTGATAATGCAGGTAATTATAATTTTTCAGTAAAAGAGCAGATAATTTTCCCGGAGATAAACCTGGATAAAGTTGAGAAAATCTATGGGATTAATATAACAATTAAAACAACAGCAAAAAATGCCAGTGAGGCACGTGCGTTGCTTGAAGAATTCAGATTTCCATTCCAAGAAGCGAGGTAAGTCAGGTGGCTAGCGAAAGAATGTTTGCAAAGGCCCGAAGAGAGCCTAAGTTTAAGATTCGTCAGAGAAATAGATGTAAAGTATGTGGCAGGCCAAGGGGCTACTACAGGCGGTTTGAACTTTGCAGGGTTTGTTTGCGGAAGTTGGCCGGTGAAGGCCTAATCCCGGGTGTTAAAAAATCATCCTGGTAAAATTTAATAGGGAGTATAAGCGTTATGAGTTGTATTTCTGATCCAATTGCAGATATGTTGACCCGAATGCGAAATGCAATTAATGCAGGACACGTTAAAGTTGATATACCCTCATCAAAAATGAAAATGGCAATTGCAAAGATTTTAAAAGATGAAGGTTTTATAAAAAACTATAAACTTATTGAAGATAACAAGCAGAAAACATTACGAATTTATCTTAAATATAGCGCAGATAATCAGCCGGCTATTATTCAGATGAAACGAATAAGCTCTCCAGGAAGAAGAGTATATATTAAGGCCGAGGATCTTAAGCCGGTATATAACAATATGGGTATTATGATTCTTTCTACATCAAAGGGTATTATTACTAATAAGGCCGCCAAACAGTTGAATATTGGCGGAGAAGCTTTATGTGAGATTCTATAAGGGGCAGCCGGATATGTCTAGAATAGGGAAAAAACCGATAGTGATACCAAATGGTGTATCAGTTGATCTGAGTGGTGAAATGATTACTGTTAAAGGTCCTTTAGGAACCTTGCAATATAAATTGCAGGATGCTATTAATGTAGTTATTGATAACAATGTTATTAATATAGCAAAAAAGGATGAACAGTCCAAAGACAAGAAAGTCAATGCATTATGGGGATTAACAAGGGCATTGATACATAATATGGTTGTTGGCGTTTCAAGTGGATTTGAAAAAAATTTGGAGATAGTTGGTGTTGGATACAGGGCAACCCAGAAAAGCAACGATGTTGAGTTTCAGCTTGGGTATTCCCATAGCATACTGTTTTCACCGCCTGCTGGAATAAAGGTTGAAGTCGTTGAGCCAACAAAATTAAAAGTTAAAGGCGTTGATAAACAGTTAGTTGGCCAGGTGGCAGCAAATATTCGCAAATTACGCCCACCAGAACCATATAAAGGCAAGGGTATCCGTTATAAGGATGAACAGATACGAAGAAAAGCTGGCAAGACCGGTAAGTAAGACTATTTGGGTGTAAAGGATAGTAATTATGAATAGATTGAAATTGAAAAAAGTAAGATTCATGCGCAGAAGAATGCGTGTAAAATCCAAAATCAGAGCCAATACTCAGCGGCCGCGTATGTGTATTTCACGAAGCAATAAAAATTTCTATGTGCAGATTATTGATGACAGTAAGGGTCATACGCTGGTGAGTGCTTCAACTCTTGAGAAGGATTTTCCAATAACCAAGCACCGAAGTAATAAAGCAGCAGCAAAGGAATTAGGCAAAATCATTGCCCAGAGAGCTGTGGCAAAAAATATAAAACAGGTTGTCTTTGACAGAAATGGTTATCTTTATCATGGAAAGATAAAGGAATTTGCTGATGCAGCCCGCGAAAATGGATTAGAATTTTAGGGGAGATGGTAATGAAGATTTTGAAAAAACGTGTAAAGCCTGAAGGACTGGAGTTATCCGAAAAGATAATTATCATCAACCGAGTTGCTAAGGTTGTAAAAGGTGGTAGAAGGTTTTCTTTCAATGCCATGTCTGTTGTTGGTGATAATAAAGGACATGTTGGTATAGGATTTGGGAAAGCCAATGAAGTGCCAGATGCTATTCGTAAAAGTGTTGAGGATGCCAAAAAGAATTTATATAAAATAAATGTTAATAAAAACACTATACCCCATGAGGTTATTGGAAGATTTAAATCAACGCGCGTTATCTTAAAGCCTGCTGCTCCTGGTACAGGACTTATTGCCGGTGATTCAGTTAGAGCAGTTGTGGAAAAGGCAGGCATTGTGGATATATTATCAAAGACCCTGGGGTCACGAAACCCGGTTAATGTTACCAAAGCAACGATAAATGGCTTATTGCAATTGCGAAGCCTGAAGGAAGCAGCCGATTTACGTGAAGTACCGTTACCAAAGTTATGGCAACCATAAGAGGTGTATATGGCTAAGAAATTACGTGTAAAACAGATACGAAGTTATATAAGTGCAAAACCAAAGCAAAAAGCAACCCTGAGGGCTTTAGGATTGCGGAAAATAAATGCAGAAAGAGTACATGATGATACTCCTGTAATCAGGGGAATGCTTCAAGTTGTAAAACATATGGTTGAAGTTTTAGAGATTAACGAATAAAAGTAGTAGGTGTGAGTGTTATGCAATATACATTAAAAAAACCTGAATATATAAAAAAGAAAAAGCGCATTGGGTGTGGCCCTGGAAGTGGTCATGGAAAAACAAGCTGTAAGGGGCATAAAGGGCAAAAAGCCAGGTCCGGTGCTCATTTTAAACCGGGTTTTGAAGGTGGGCAGATGCCCTTGCAAAGAAGGGTTCCAAAACGTGGATTTAACAACGCACAATTTAAGGAAGAAGTGCAAATTATTAATATTAATGATATAGCAAAGTTAGGGATTCAGGAAGTAACTCCTGAAGTTTTGTACCAGAAGGGTCTGATCAAATCACAGTTGTTGCCGGTGAAACTGCTTGCAAATGGGGATATCGCTTCAGCAGTTAAAGTTACTGTTGATGCAGTTTCATCTTCTGCAAAAGAGAAAATTGAAAAGGCCGGTGGAAGTGTTTCGCTTCGATCATAATTATATAAAGAGGTCATAAAGAAATAATGCCAAATGTAATTACAAATATATTCAAAATTCCAGAACTGCGGAAAAGGGTGTTATTTACCCTTTTTATTTTGGTAGTATATCGTATTGGTGCACATATACCAATACCAGGGGTGAACATTGAGGCATTAAGTTCATATTTTGAGATGGCAGCAAAAAGCCATGGTGGGGGATTTGTTGATTTTTTTGACCTTTTTGCAGGTGGTGCGCTGAAACGCTTTACCATATTTGCCTTAGGTATTATGCCGTATATTTCTGCATCAATTATAATGCAGCTGTTGACAGTTGTTATTCCGGCCATAGAGAAGTTATCTAAAGAAGGGCCTGAAGGATATAAGAAGATAAACCAGTATACCCGTTATGGGACTGTGCTTTTGTGTGCGCTGCAGGGCTTTGGCCTCACGATGTGGATGAAATCCATGACATCCCCCAAGGGTACAGTTGTGCCTCAGGATGCCGGCATTGGCTTCATTATAGTTGCAGTACTTGCTATTACTACTGGAACCATGATACTTATGTGGCTTGGCGAAATGATAACAGAACGAGGCATTGGTAATGGTATATCGCTAATCATTTATGCAGGTATTGTTGTTCGTGCTCCTTCAGCGTTTCTTGATACCATGAACAGAATAATCAGCAGAAGTGACCCTATTATTGCGCTCATACTGATTGCATTATTTATTGGGGTAGTGGCCGCATCAATACTGTTAACGCTGGGTGTACGGAAGATTCCAGTACAGTATGGCAAACGTGTTGTGGGAAGACGTATGGTGCAGATGGCATCACAGGCTATACCTCTGCGAGTAAATGCGGCAGGCGTTATTCCAATCATATTTGCTTCTTCAGTTATTCTTTTTCCGGCACAGATAAGTAATATGCTGGGTGCAACAAAATACGCCATATTTACCAAGATGCAGTACTGGTTGTCACCGGGGCATACCGCATATATGATTATATACAGCTTGTTAATTATCTTTTTCTGCTATTTTTATACGGCAATACAGTTTAACCCAAATGATCTGGCCGAAAATTTGAAAAAATACGGTGGATTTATACCGGGCATACGACCAGGGCAGAACACTGCTGATTATATTATGCATATATTAAACAGGATAACATTGCCAGGTTCTATCTTTTTGGCACTTATTGCGATAGTTCCTGATTTTATTATACGAATATGGCCTGAGGATGTATCACCAGAAATGGCATACCTTTTTGGTGGTACATCATTACTGATTATAGTTGGTGTGGCGCTGGATACATTAAAGCAGATAGAGTCACAGCTTTTAATGAGACATTATGATGGCTTCTTTAAAAAAGGGCGTATAAAAGGTAGAAGATATTAAATTTAAAAGCTATATTTATTTTTTATACAATTATATTTTGAGGCGTTTTGGCTATTTTTATTTACAGTGAAGAGGAGATCAAGCGGGTTGAGGATGCATGCAGAATAACTGCTGCTGTTCTGGATGAGATTGGAAAGCACGTTGATGCAGGTATCACTACTTTTGAACTGGACAGGATTGCAAGGGATTTAATAAAAAAGTTTAAGGCAACCCCTGCATTTTTAGGGTATAAAGGGTATCCGGCAGCTATCTGTGCATCAATTAATGAAGTTGTAGTACACGGGATACCCAGTAAAGGGCAGATCTTAAAAAAAGGCGATATTGTTGGTATTGATATAGGCGTTCAGTATAATGGATATTTTGGTGATGCAGCAAAAACATTTGTTGTTGGGAAAGTAAGCAATAACGTAAAAAAATTGCTTGAAGTTACAAGGGAAGCACTTGAACGTGGTATTTTACAGAGTAAAGATGGCAATCATCTGACTGATATATCGCATGCTATTGAATCACATGTAGTTCAATATGGTTTTCAGCCTGTTCATGATTTTGTTGGCCATGGTATTGGAAGGAATCTGCATGAAGAACCTTCTATACCAAACTTTGGTAAACCTGGCAAAGGTCCTGTGATAAAAACAGGGATGATATTTGCAATAGAACCAATGATTAATGAAGGAACATATCAGGTTGAAATTTTGCAGGATGGATGGACAGCAGTAACAAAGGACAGAAAATTTTCAGCACATTTTGAACATACTGTTGCTGTTGTTAATGGGAATCCAAAAATATTAACACACAATTAATTTTATAGTATAAGGAGTTAAAACTGGATGGCCAAAGAAGAACCGATTGAAGTTGAAGGTGAAGTGGTTGAAGCCCTTCCCAATGCCATGTTCAGGGTAAAATTAGATAATGGTCATGTAGTATTAGCTCACATATCTGGCAAAATGAGGATGCACTATATACGAATTTTACCTGGTGACAGAGTAACTGTAGAGCTGTCGCCGTATGATTTAAGCAGAGGAAGGATAACCTATCGGTCCAAATGATAGTTAATGTTTGAGGTATAGATATGAAAGTAAGGGTTTCAGTAAAAAAGATTTGCAGCGATTGTAAAGTTATAAAGCGTCATGGTGTTGTACGTGTGATCTGCAAAAATCCACGTCATAAACAACGACAGAAGAAAAGAACAGCGAAATAATGTGAGGTAGAGGTATATATGGCACGAATTGCAGGTGTTGATTTACCAAACAATAAGCGTGTTGAAGTTGCGCTTACCTATATTTTTGGTATTGGACATTCATCATCAAAGAAAATTTTACAGGATGCACAGGTTAATCCTGACACTCGCGTAAAGGATCTGACTGATGAAGAAATTAATCAATTGCGAAAGATCATTGAAAAAAGCTACAAGGTTGAAGGTGATTTGCGAACCCAGATAGCAATGGATATTAAGAGGCTTATGGATATTGGTTGCTACAGGGGTATACGACACAGGCGAGGATTGCCTGTGCGAGGACAGAATACCAAGAACAACGCACGCACCCGCAAAGGGAACAGAAAAGTATCCGTTGGAAGCAAAAAGAAGAAATAGTAAGTCAATGATAGAGGTGTACAGTGAAGCAGAAACGAACAAAGAAGCAGGAAAAGAAGAATATACCAGTAGGTAAAGCGTTCATTCAGGCTACGTATAATAATACTATTATTACAATAACTGATATGCAGGGTAATGTTGTATCATGGGCAACAGCAGGTGGAGAAGGATTCCGTGGTTCGCGGAAATCCACACCGTTTGCAGCACAGATGGCTGCAAAAGCTGCTGCACAGAAAGCAATAGATAATGCAAATATGCGAACGATTGAGGTATATGTAAAAGGTCCTGGTATTGGACGTGAAGCAGCTATACGTTCCTTATATCAGGCTGGTTTAAATATCTCAAAGATTAAAGATATTACACCCATACCACATAATGGGTGCCGACCACGCAAACGTAGAAGAGTATAATGTGAGGGTTTAGTTTATGGCAAAGTATACAGGGCCTTTATGTAAATTATGTAGACGAGAAATGACTCCGTTAATGCTTAAAGGGAGGCGTTGTTTAACCGATAAATGTGCCATCAAGCATAAGAAATATCCCCCGGGACCTCCCCGAAAGAGGAGAACCAAATTATCTGACTATGGCGTACAGATGCGTGAAAAGCAGAAGATTAAGCGCAGCTATATGCTTTTAGAAACCCAGTTCAAGCGTACGTTTGATGAAGCTACACGCCTTAAAGGTGTTACGGGCGAGAATATGCTCGTTTTGCTTGAACGGAGGCTTGATAATGTTATCTATAGATTGGGCTTTGCATCTTCACGGTTACAGGCACGACAGTTTGTGCAGCATGGGCATGTAATTGTTAATGGCAAGCGTGTTGATATCCCTTCTTATCAGGTTAAGGTAAATGATATTGTTGAGATCAAGGAAGACTTCAAAACCAACACAATGCTGGAAGATGCTATCAAATTGTCAAAAGCAGTGGGATCAGTTCCTCAATGGCTGGAAGTTGACTATGAGAAGCGAAGTGGCAAAATAATACGGTTACCTGAACGGAAAGATATTGAGCCGATATTTAATGAACAGGTGGTTGTTGAGCTATATTCTAAGTAAGTTATGTGGTTAAGTATGTGTTTATTTATTGGAGGTAATAATGTCCCATAAAAACCTATTAAAGGGTTTTCGAAGACCATCGAAAATTGTGTTTGAACATGATGAAGTTAATCAAAGTTACGGAAGATTTATTGCTGAACCTTTTGAACGAGGATACGGTTTAACTATAGGGAATTCTTTACGCCGAGTTTTATTATCATCGATTGAAGGAGCTGCTATTACTGCAGTAAAAATCCAGGGCGTTCCGCATGAATTTACTGCTATCGATGGTGTAGTAGAAGATGTAACCCGTATCATATTAAATATGAAAAAACTACGGTTTAAGTACAATGGCGAACTGCCAAAGGTTTTGCACATAGTCAAGGATGGCGAAGCAGAACTGACAGGAGCAGATTTTGCAATAGATAGTGATGTGGAGGTAATGAATCCTGAAACTCATATTGCAACTATTGAGCGTGGTGGCAGGATTGATATGGAAGTGCAGATTGAGCGTGGCAGAGGCTATTTGCCTGGTGAAATAAGCAAGTCAAGCGTAGAAACTATTGGAGTTATTCCTATTGATGCAATTTTTTCACCAATACGAAAAGTTAATATAAAGGTTGAAGATACACGAGTAGGTCAACGTACTGACTATGATAAATTGATTATAGAAATATGGACAGATGGTTCGGTTAAGCCTGAGGATGCACTGGCGCAGGCAGCAAAAATCATAAAAGATCATATGACCATATTTATTAATTTTGAAGAAAAATTTGAGGAAGAGGAAGTGGCTGTAGATGAAAGCCACGATAAACTGAAGGCAATATTGTCAAAATCAATTGATGAGCTGGAATTTTCAGTTCGTGCATATAATACATTGAAGAGCTTAGAATTGAATACACTTGAAGATGTTGTACGTAAAACTGAAGATGAACTTAAAAAATCAAAACATTTCAGTGATCAGGTATTAGCTGAAATTAAAAAGAAATTAGAAGAACATCATTTGAGCTTAGGAATAAAGGAATAAGAGGTAGTAACAGTATGAGACACCGTAATAGTGTTAGAACATTAGGGCGCTCCCATGAGCATAGAAGAGCAATGTTTGCCAATATGGTGACATCGTTGTTTCAGCATGAAAGAATAATTACAACCAAGCAGAAAGGCAAAGAGTTAAAACGGATTGCTGAGCGATTGATAACAAGGGCCAAGGAAAACTTAAGCCTTACCGAAAATGATAGTGCACGTAAGCTCCATAACAAGCGTGAAGTAATGCGCCTTATTAAGAATGAAGATGTTGTTAAGAAGCTGTTTGATGATATTGCACCACGATTTGTCACACGCCCAGGTGGGTATACACGTATGTACCTTCTTGATAGGCGTGAAGGTGATGCAGCCCAGATGGCTATTGTAGAACTGGTAGTTAAGCAGGAAACAAAGAAAGAAGATAATAAAGCCAAAAAAACCACAGCATAAGCTGTGGTTTTTTATTTGATATCTATTTTACTTTTTTCTCTAATCGGGCTTTCTCAATTGAATGTACTAAGCTGATATTGTCATTAGCATCAACTTTAAATTCTTCTGGTATGCGATCGTCATAAATGGGATCCAGTTTATTGCTTTCAAGGCCGTATTTACGCTGTATAGTGTCTAATTGGTGCACTTTTACCATTTTATGAATTTCAATTCCATATTGTTTGGCAAGACGGCAAAAATCAATAACTGCAAGATATTGTTTTATGATAAATTCAAGCTCATCGTGCTTGATATTTTTTTTGCTTTTTAAATAGATTATATCCTGATTATTATAGATATTTTTTGCTTCCTGAAGCTTTTTGTAACCATTCTTTAAGTATCGCTCAATTGTTTCCCTGTCAAAAAACAGATGGTATTCTTCAGGATTGTATGGCTTTATATCTTCGACGGGGTTATAGGATTTTTGGAAATATTTTTTCAATGTGCTGTTTTTATCATACTTTATCATAATATCAAACGATTGCTTTGAGGTTGAGTCCAGAATTTGCTGTGCCCGGTTAATATACAGTGTTGCAAGTGCATCGGTAAGAGCAACCAATTCCTGTTTTACTTTATAATACTTCTGGTGTGAACTGTCAAAATTTTGACCATAATATTCTTCGGAAGCATTTTGAAAAAGTGTTTGTATTTCCTGATATTTATTTTTTGTTGCTTCATCGCCAAAGTTTTCAACCATGATGCGAATCTGCCGCAGCAGCGAAAGAGTAAGAAAATAGTCATTCTGTGCTTTGACTGCGGTAGAAATTGCAAATGATGTGGTTGTTATGGCACACACTGTAAATGCGGCACACAGTAAAATCAGATATTTTTGCATATCATTAACCTTCATATAATAGTCTTTTTTATTGTATCGGTAACATATAAAGACTGCTTAACAGTATATTTTTTGTAGTAATAAATGGATTATTTATCGGTAACTATCGCCCAAAAAATTTTAAGCAATAGTTACTGGTAAAGTAAATATTTGATTGCAAAGATACAGGTGATACAATTATATGAAAACAATAACTGTATTTTTGTTCTGGGGATGAACGTATGGAAAATGAGGATACCAAAAAAAAGATATCGTTCAGGCAGAAAAATCCCACCATTTGTCCGGTATGTGGGTATGAATTTTATCGCGAGGAGATGCTAACCGGTGGGGGTAGGCTTATTGCGGGCAAATTAACCGATGAATTGCGCAGAACCTATGAAAAAAATGAAAAATGGGGAGAGATATATCCACTTGCGTACGTAGTAACGGTATGCCCGAGGTGCCTGTATGCGGCCTATCCAAAGGATTTTCCAACAATACAGGCTGATGAAATGCAGAAGATAAACGCAACTACCAATGCTCGAAAACAGTCCATTGATAAGTTTTTTGGTGGTCTTGATTTTAATCAGGATAGAGGACTGTATCATGGAGCTGCATCGTATTTACTTGCTATGGATTGCTATTCGTTCAGGAATAAAAATGTGGCGCCTACGTTTAAAATGGCTGTCAGTGCTATACGAGCAGCATGGCTTTTTGGGGATTTAGCTAAGTTGGAGCCGGATAAACCGTATAAAAAGATCTCAGACTTTTTTTACAAAAAGGCGTATGATAATTATTTTAAGGTGGTTGATATCATTCAAACCGGTGCTGAACCTCCTGATGCAGCAGGCAACATGGGACCAGATATTGATAAGAACTGGGGTTATGATGGCATACTGTATATGTGTGCCATACTTACCTTAAAGGTTGGTGCAAAGGAGCCTGATATAAATAAGCGGATTGAAAATTTTGAACGCACAAAACGTTATTTAAGCAAGCTTTTTGGCAGTGGTAAGGCATCAAAAAGTAAGCCAGGCCCATTACTTGACATGACCCGTGATTTATATGACAGGATGAACGAGATGCTTGACCAATGGAAAGCCGGGGAACAAGAGTGAGGTATGCTCTCATTGTACAGTATGATGGTACTGCCTACAGTGGTTTCCAGATACAGGACAATGCCAATTCCATTCAACATGAAATAGAAAAAGCATTGAAAATTTTTACACGCCAGGATGTACGAATTGTTGCCGCAGGGAGGACTGATGCTGGCGTTCATGCGTTGGGACAGGTTGTACACTTTGATCTGCATACAGAGGTCCCGGTAGATAAAATGTGCATCAGCCTTAATGGTATTTTACCACATGATATTGCGGTTAAAAAAGCTTTTATTGTGGATAATCATTTTCATGCACGCTACAGTGCTCTTGCGCGTGAATATCTGTATGCCATTTATAATCATCCGTACAAAAGCCCATTTATGCGCTTCCGTGCAATGTGGGTGCGTGAACATATAGATATCGAGTTTTGTAGACAGGCAGCAGCGTACTGCATTGGTGAAAAGGATTTTGCGTCATTCTGTAAAAAAACATCAGCCGAAGAAAGCACTGTGCGGTATATAGAATATATTACTGTAGAACGTATGTTTGATGATGTAGTGGTATTTACTATCAAGGGCAATGCCTTTTTGCATAATATGGTACGGATTATTGTAGGTACCATACTGTACCTGCTACAAAAGGGCAAAAGCCCTGAAACAATGAAAGAGATTATTAAAAGCTGCGATAGAAACTGCAGTGGACCAACAGCACCTGCATACGGATTATATTTTAAAAAGGTGTATTATCCAGAAGCGTACGTTTTTTTAAACGTGTAACAAAAATGATTGCATTGGTTCATATTACATAAAAGCATTTGCCTGATACCCAATTTGATATTATAAAAAATAATAATTGACACATTATTGTACAAAAACAATGGTAATTGAAAAAAAGAAGGATGAATACTGTGAAATTAAAACTATATTGTGCCTTCATTGCCTGTATCATGCTTTGCGTGTGCACAGATGTTTTTGCACAGCGTAAAAAGGCTGATTATTTTTTAAAACCGCAAGCCGGGATATGGTTTGGTCCGGTAACACCGGTCTTTTCCACAGGCGATGATGTTGATACTGCACTATGGGGTGGCGGGTTTGTACGCTTTAACGTACTCTCATTGCCATTAAAAGTTGGTTTTGATTCTTCGTACGAGCATTTTAAATCTGAAGGAGTAAACGAGCTTACGGTAATACCGGTATATGGCAATGTTCTCTGGAAACTGCCAATTGATATGCCCATTGCCTTTCAATTAAAAGCAGGAGCAGGTAGTGCTAAGGTAACCATAGAGCCTGAAAAGTCAAGCCAGTGGGATCCCATGGGTATGCTTGGCTTTGAGCTGTCGTTTCCTGCGGGCAAATGGATTAATATTGGTCTAAGGATTGATTATCTTTTTATATATGAAGGATACATTGAAGGTGCTCACAAAAACGGGCATATTATTAATACTGGTTTAACACTTTATCTTAATATTGGGATATAATTTAGTTATGAAGAAATGTTTTTATTATATAGTAATTTTTTGGGCGATAGTTGCTGTAAACGGGTGCACTGGTAATAAGCCACTGTTTGATGAGCTATCAGGAAGCCGCCTGAAAGTAGTAATCAAGGGCACATTTGAGTCTACCAGTGATAGTGCCAGTATACGTAGCTGGGACTGGGATAATACAGTTTCTCATCCGCAATCTATTCCGCAATCTATTGATGATTCAGTGAATGATTTTATAACCGATAGTTCCGAGCAATTTCCCACCACATTTATGGTGGATATTGCTGAAATGAAGCTGGATGATGATGAAGTGTCAAATTACCGGCAGGTGTTTACAGCCAGAGTTGATGATGCTGATCCTTTTTTTAATGGTCAGGGAGTGCAACTAAAATGCGATGATGTTAAGCCAGGCAAGCTGTATACTCATGTAAAATTATATATTCGAAAGCTTATTTTTGATAATGCAACGCAGTGGCATATTGATTTATCCAATAATGTTATTCAGGACAGTGATCCAGAGGTTATTTTCCATGAAGAAAAAGTAAGCGGTTTTGATTTTAACCAGCTTATGGTAAATACTTATTATGATTATCTGAAAGAAAATTATCAGGAAATCAATAGGGTTTTCCCCCTGGTGATACCTATTGATGGTGGCCTCGTAGTAAATGAGGATGAAGAAGTTGTCCTTGAAATACGTCTGGTAATCAAAAACTTTATAAAGCTATATGAATATGATTTTACCAATGATAACGGATATGGAGCAGCCTATCATTACTGGGCACCAAGTGACTGGCTGCGGGATGTACAACCGGATGATGTGTACATTGGGGGTAACCTTTTGGGTGTGGCACGGGTATACCGCAAAGATAAAGTGGCAACGGTAAGTGGAACAACAGCTCAAGCAGGCTATGTAATAGCCATACCTGCAACGGATGTTTATGGTAATCCGCAAACAATAGCTGTTTATTTTCTGGATACTAGTCTTCCAATCTGGACAAGGCCGCGTGTGTATCCACCTGCAAAACCTTCAGTGAAAGTTGGAACCGTTGAAGGATTGTTAGATTACTATTTGCGCTATGAGCAATATAAAATTGAGTATAATCATTTTGTTGAAGCAGTTAATAATGGCAGTTATGAAACAGATTGGAATGATTATAATGATTACAAATGGTCACTGCGCCTGCCACCACTGGTTGCATATAGTCATGGAGATAGTCATGGAGATGGTTATTATACAATGACCAATGTTCCGTATGGGTATTATTTATTTTATTTTGTGGCTGATGGTAGTTATGGGGAATTGCCTGATGTTGACAATGTTCAAAATCAAAAAAGTGTTTCTATTTCTGAGCCCATTGTTAATGTAGATTTCCAATAGTGGGTAATTATAAAAAATCACTTGATTACGGTGTTGTAAGTACTATCGTTCATAAAGAACCTTAGTGACTGTTGCTATCCTGAAATTATCTAAAAGATAAAAACATATCTTAAATTCATCACACTCTTGATATTTAGAATAGGCTGAGTATAATTTTTATAAACCAAGCTGATCAACTATCATTATTCCGTACACGAAAAATTAACCCCATCTTCACAAAAAAAATAATAGTATGCATACACTCCGTATGGAAAGCACACAATAATCATACGGAGGTAAACTATGAGTAACCACAAACAAACAGAGAAACAACAGTTCTGAGAAGAGCACACTAAGCGCTATGAAGCAACCGGCTTGTCAAAGGCAGAGTACTGCGGGCAAAACGGTTTGGTGTATCACCAATGTAAGTGTTTGTACAAACACAACAGTACGCTAACGATAGCCGTACAGGAGGTACGGCGTCATAGGGTTTGCGTGCGAGGACATAGCTATGGATAGCGTCCGCAGCACGCTAGCAAAGATTGGATGCATACGAGAAGGCACAAGGCATTTTTCTTTGGCACTTTCTTTTGATGCCGTCTGGACAAAAGAAAGTGCAAAAGGGAAATGTTGATGAAGAACAATTACAGGCAAAGACAAATAGTATAGCAGTAACTATCTCTATTGAAGTTTCACAAGAAAAAGCGAATTACATAAAGGGTAAAAAAGGCGCCGTTTTTTGCATAGCACCGCAGACAACGACGGAAAGAGGGCAAGGAATGTTCGACACACCGATGAAATTGGAGCAAGTACCGCAGTAACTATCGCTACAAGAAAAACAGTAATTGGACTTGCAATTGATAACCAGATGACAATAATGCTATCCTGTGATTAATTTGACGCTTACTTTCATGTTAAACTCTGAGAATGCCGGTAATTCTAATAAATGTTGTTTATTCATTATTAGTAATGTATTTTTAAATCATTAATAAAGATAGTAACAATATAAACTCCGGCAGAGGTGTAGAAATACCTCTTATAAAGAAGCAATTGCCTCGTTACACTGATAAAATCGGGACGAAGGATTTAATTTAATAGATTCTTGCAAAGATGAAATCGTGAGATGAATAGCAGGGCTTTCTAATTATTGCGAGCACTCATGCAATCGGGACCATACAATCTTATCGTTTCTTATGGTTGATGGGGTCAGAGCGTAATAATTTATTATGGGTAATAAAGGCTTGACTAATTATTATGAATAATGGTAAAAATTTAAAGCATAGAACAAAGACAAATTGGTTATTAAAATTGTTTTTGTTTTTAATGTAGTTACATAACAATATCTGGAGGAATGCCGTGAAAAAGATCAGTTTACTTTTTGGCCTAATGTTTATTATTTACTGTGGTGCTTCAGTAAACCCTCAATTAAAGGCAAAGGTTGACAGGCAATTTGCTCAATCGGGACAAACAACGTATTCTGGCACACAAAAATTTATGAAACCAAAGCCATATGCAGTTGGGCAGTATGTTGTAATGGGACAAACTGATTCCGATGGTAAAAAAAGTATCACACGCATGGCAATTGTGGGTAAACAACAGGGCGGATGGATATTTGAAAATTATACAGTGTCAGAAAATCAGGAAGGCATTATGCAGATGCTGATAGTTGGATTAGAAAAAGTTGCAACAACGGGCAATATTGATGATCTGGATATTATATGGGTGAAAATTAAGGATGAAAATGGCCAGGTTCAGACCATTGAAGGGCCAATGCTTTCAATGATGAAAGGATTGTATAAAAAAGGGCTGGCAAGCGTTAGCATGAAGATTAACATATATAAAGACGGTGGAGTAATACAGGTACCTGCAGGAATATTTAAAGGAACCAATGTTGTGGAAACTGAAACAACAATTATTGGCAAAAAAACTAAAACAACAGGGTGGTATCACTATTCAGTTCCCATTAATGGTATTGTAAAAGTTGTTGATAATGATGGCAATACACTGGTATTATTACAGTTTGGATTTGATGCAAAGCCCATGATGAAATAAACATCAAATAAAATTATTTAAGCTGCTATTGTTGCTTATGTGTTGCATTTTTTGGTTGTGGGGGAATTATCTATTATAGTTATGTGTTGTTTTGAAATAAATATAGTTTTTATGGAGGAAGTTACATGAAATCATTACATGGTGTAAATATTTATATTACCGGTGGTTCAAGCGGTATTGGATTGGCTTTTGCCCGGTTAGCTTCTTCAAAGGGTGCAAACATTGCAATTATTGCACGCGATACAAAGAAATTGGAACAGGCAAAAAAAGAAATTTACTCTGCATGCAAAAGCAGCAGTCAAAAAGTTGAAGCGTATTCAATAGATGTGTGTGATGCAAAAAAGCTGTATAAAGCGGTTCCAAAAATGATACAACAATCGGGTAATCCGGATATTTTAGTGTGCGCGGCTGGTGTGGGTTTATCTAATTATTTTGAAAAGATAACAGATGATGATTTTAAAAAAATCATGGATATTAATATCTTTGGCATATGGTATACACTAAAAGCATTTTATCGGTATCTTAAAAACAGAAACACACATTGCGTGCTATTATCTTCACTTGCCGGGCTTATTGGCGTGTATACCTATTCGGCGTATGGAACTTCAAAATTTGCAGTGTTTGGTATGGCAGATTGTCTTAGAAGCGAGTTCAAAGAACATGGGATTACACTTTCAGTGATTTGTCCACCTGAAGTGGATACACCCTTTTTGCAGGAGGAATTAAAAACAATTCCGGTAAAAGCAAAACGTATAAAAAAAATTACAGGGGTTCTTTCAGCGGATACTATCGCCCAATCAATTATGAAAGCAATACTGAAAAAGAAATTCATGATTGTTCCCGGATTTATGAGTAAAACAACATGGTTGCTACACCGATTATTAAATGGGTATGGAACACGGTTGCTTACTGATATATTGATTAAACTATGATAAAAATTGATAATCTGCTTATTGGTATAAGTTTTGTAAGCGTCCTTGTAGTGTCATTATATATAGGTGTATACTATAAAACTGAAACATATATAGAAAATGAAAAAGAAGTTTACAGGGCGATAGCTCATAAAAATATTACCCGGCTCCATAAAGTTCCAATACTTTTATACCATAACATTAATGGCAAAGGCCCCTATTCTCTTCCTTTTGATA
Organism: Spirochaetota bacterium; assembly: GCA_029907515.1. Taxonomy (GTDB): domain Bacteria; phylum Spirochaetota; class UBA4802; order UBA4802; family UB4802; genus UBA4802. Next base: position 37,393 of record JARYLT010000004.1, read on the forward strand.
AGCTGAAGAACCAGTTTACACAATTACAGAACAATGGTATTAAGGTAATATCATTGCAACAAATGGAATCGCATATTGATGAGCATAATCCATTTGGTGAAAAGGTTATATCAATAACCTTTGATGATGGATATTACTCCATGTATACCCTGTTAATGCCATTGGTCCGTTCTATGAACTATCCTGTAACCCTTTTTGTATATATAGATACCATTACGCAGGGTGGGTCAAAAAGTTTGACATGGAATATGTTACATATAATGCAGAAAAATAACATCGACATACAATGCCATTCACATAGTCATGCTGATTTGGTAAAACTATATAATCAAGGAACACTTGAAAGCAGATATGCATTATACAGGGAGATTTATCTTTCAAAAAAGATTCTGGAGTTATATTTATATAAAAACATTGATTATTTTGCATTCCCGTATGGCCGCTATTCAGTTGAATTAACCCAGTTGAGCAAAGATGCAGGGTATAAACGGGTGTTCTCTACTGATTATGGCCCCAATATAGTTACAAGAGATAATTTTTGTTTACGGAGGCACCATGTTAAAAGCAATTATTCTGAAGAAAAAGTTTTATCATTAGCATGGTAAAAAAATTGTTGACAATTAGTTGGTAAAATTCAAGCTACAATAAGGTTACTGTTTGCTTATAAATAATTTTCTATACATATAATCACTATAGTAAGCTAACTCCCAGAGTGGTTGTTGTAAAAAAATGATACGTACAGGATTGATCTGTTATGGGTATAAAGAAAATAGTACTTGTTTTTTTTGTTATAGTTACCACAGTAACATTTGCCAATGAGCTCTATTTCATAGATAATGAACATATCCAGCGGTATAACGGGAAAAGCGGGTTATGGGTGGAAGTTAGCACCCTAAAACAGCTAAAGGCTTACGCTGAGCAGTTTGGTACAGGCATTGACGAGGTATATGTAATAAATAGCATTAATGAAAAAAAGTTTAAAAAATCGTATGTTTTTATCCCTTATTCGGATGCTTATATTCAAATGTTGATGGAAAAAGGCATTACACTTCAGCTTGTAAATATTTCATACAATGAATTTATATGGCCAATTGGCGATCCTGAAAAAATTACTTCAGGCTTAGGCCGACGCTGGGGAAGATTTCATCCGGGAGTAGATATTCCAGCTCCTAAAGGTACACTTGTACGAGCAGCCATGGAAGGGAAAGTAATCTATGCAGGATATTGCGGGAATTATGGAAATTCTATAACGCTTGAACACAGGGATAATTATATCACCCGCTATGCACATAATTCGGTGTTACTGGTAAAAGTTGGTGATTATGTTCAGAAAGGTCAGGTCATTGCCCTTGTTGGAAGTACCGGCCGTTCCACTGGCAACCATTTACATTTTGAGATTCGTTGTGATGATATACCATTGAATCCCCTTGATTTACTGCCTGAAAAAAATCTCATTATCATGAAAAACCCAAAATAATGTGATACATTTTTCATATGGCTTACCGCATTGACCTGCATATCCATTCTCACTATAGCGAGGATGGTGATTATTCTGTAGATTATCTTTTTGAACTTGCTGCAAAGAAAGGTTTATCCGCAATAAGTATTACCGATCATGATTCAATAGAATCAATTCCGGATGCGCTGAAAGCTTCAAATATATATGGAGTAGAATACATCCCAGGTGTTGAGTTAACCACAATATATGACGATGGCTCACAGCAACATATTCTGGGTTATTATATACATGATAATCCACAATTGAACGCAACATTAAAACAAATAGGGCTATTCAGATGGGAGATAGCAAAAAAAAGAATTAAAAAGTTGCAAGAAATTGGTTTTTCCATGAATGAAGATAATGTGTGGCAAAAAGCAAATAACCGTCCCCCTACTGCTACAGCTATTATGCTGGAAGTGTTTGAAAATCCTGAAAACAGAAATGATAAGCGTTTACAGGAATATTTTGAAGGAAAAAAATCTGATAATAGACTAATGTTTTTCTACAGAGAATACCTTTCTGAAAATATGACTGCCTATGTACCATTTAAATCTATCCCAACAAAAGAGGGTATTGATGTTATTACCTCATCAGGAGGTATACCCGTACTGGCTCATCCAAAGTTTGTAAATGGGGAAGAACATTTACGTAACATTGTTTCGATGGGGATAATGGGTATAGAGGCTATCTCTTCATATCACACTAAACAGGAAATTGCATTTTTTCAGGAATTTGCTGCAACACATAACCTTATTGTCACTGCTGGATCTGATTTCCATGGCCCAACATCCAAACCAAAGGTTTCCCTGGGTGGCATAGAGGGCAATGATTATCGTTTACTGGAAGAATTAAAAAAATTGCATGATACATATAATTAAATATATAGGGGCGGGTAACATATAGGGGCGAGTTTTAAAACCGCCCCTATATATTTGTTTATTTTGTTGTTTGTGGTACATCTAATTTGAATTCATTTATAATATCGCTATCTTTGGGAAAATTTTGTAAAATTTCTTTTTCCTCTTCCGGTGTACCATAATATGCCCAGTTACATAGCTGTCCAATTAAGCCCTTAATTTCTTCATCCTGATTGTTATATATAAAAATTAAATTGGCACCTGATTTATATCCCCAGTTAAAGCCATCAGCACTGTTGACCATGAAGGTTTCGGTAATGCCATCGCCATCACTATCCTCAGCATAATATAGCTTTTCATCAATAGTCTTGCCACTTACGGTTATTTTATATTTTGTTGGTGTTTCAGGTGCATTGAGGTAGGCTGGTATAGGAAGTGGAGTGCGGGTAACAATAAGCCCTGATTCCTTGCGATCAACCATAAGTTTTTTAAACACTTCCACATGTTTCTTAATAAATGCATTGCGGACATTTAAAAAGAATGTACCAAAATTTTTGGATACAAAATCTTCGCTGAAATTTTTCAAAAGCTCAACTTTACGGTCAGTAATGCGTACGTAATCAGGTTTATTATTGATCTTATTTTCCCATAAGTCTCCAACCAGCTTAGTTTCCATTTCAAGACGAAGACGGTTAGTGGCAACAATCTCGGGGTTATCATAGCCGTCCTGTATGAGGTATATTTTCTTTTCCTTTATAATTAATAGTGCTGAAAAAGAATTGTCCATATATGGGGTTATTTGTTTCTGGACGTGTTGATACGCAATCCTGTCTTCATTGTAGCGTGAAAGATCTTCTATGATGATGGGTTTGAAGTTAAAATCAATTGCAATAACCGAGGTGGTGCATATTAGTATAAACATCAATGCAAAAAAATTCCTTTTTGTAACAATAAACATAAAAGCCTCCATCCCTGTAAATGATAAATGTACTACATTATTGTAAAAACTGAATTATGATGCAACATATCAGAATCAAAATCAAAATCAAAATCAATGAATAAAATAATCTATTGAAATGTTTTTGTCAAATATTTTATATAATTAAAAAAATAGTTGTTATTTAATGCAGTCATGGTTTTCCTTTCTTATGGTTATGCGAACATATTGGCAATGTATGATTGATGATAGGCTGCCGGATTATTATTCAGTAAGAATAGCACATTATTATAACTATTATGAGACATAACAATTGTTACTATTGTGGGCAAAACGGCTTTATATTCAGATCCTATCGTTTTGAAGATTTAGCGATAGTAGCTGATATAAAAATAGAAAAAAAACATGAGGGGTGGCCTGGTATACCTCATGGCGGACTAGCAATGACCACATTTATTGAACTGATTGATATTGCAAAAGAATTCCCTGCGATATTTCCTTATGAATACAGATTCCGTTTTGCTGGTGAACAATTGAAATGTGGTGATATGGTACGGTGTATTGTCCAGAAAGGTGATGCACGTTATTTTTTTGGATCATTTGGAAAATCATTGCAGCAGCCATATTGTAATTGTCGTTACAGCGAAGGGCATGTTCATGAGTATGGTAATGAAGTAATTACAATACTGAAAAATAATATGGATGCTTCCACTCCATTTATAATTCCCAATATGTCCACTAAGTTAACTAATACTGTAATTTCAGATCATGATCAAAGAATATTTTATATAACTGACTATACCACAGATAGAACATATCTGATTTTGCACTTACATGGTAAAAATAATTTTGCACAGGCTCCAGATGGCTCTATTCACAACGGTGTGCTCAGTTCACTGTTAGATGAAACAATGGGGTGGTCTACGTTTCTTTCAGTATGGCAGGCAGGTGTTACTGTTGAATTGCAGATAACCTTTTATGAAAGAGTGTATAATGCTGATAATTTCCATATAATTGGATTCTGTGATGATATACGCGGTGAATATGGTAAAAAGATTACTACTGCGTATGGTTGCGTGGTAGCACAACGTGGTGAAGAATTGGCTATCATTGCCCTGGCATACGGACGATGGCTGACATTGCCAGGTTTTAAAGAGCTTATGGTACAGTATTTAAAACATTATATTGAATAAAATAATTTAATACAATATAGCTGCCCAATGTTACTGAAAGAAGAGGGTAAATTATTTTTCTCTTATTCTTTTTCTTTCCTTCTTCCATTTTGCTTTGTCTAATTTTGTCCAGCTTTCAACAACATGGTAAGTCATTGATGTGTATGTATCCTTATCTTTGTTTTTTCCTGTTTGTTTGGATTTGATATGTTTTAATTTGCTTTCACGCTCTTCTAACTCTTTTTGTGTTAATTTTTCTTCATTTTGAAAAAATTCTGTGAGATAGTTTATAGAAATGGAATGACTCTGTAATAAAGCTAACAACTGCAAAATTCTTTTTTTATTTACTACCGTGTCTATTAGGTTTTTAGGTATTACATCATATCCATACAGTGCTGTTGCAATTAAAGCTACCAGTGGTGTAAGCAACGATATCTTGCCGCCTTTATGGATGGCAGAATAGAGTAAAGAGTCTTTTTGACCAGTATGAACACAGTACAGAGCTAATGGCAATAATGTAAAAGGGTGATTAACGGTAAGCCGGGTATATTCGTTTTTTGACCACCTGTTTGCAAAGGGGATACAATATCTGGTGTAGTGTGTTTCATCACTTTCAAGTGGCAAGTTGATGATTAAATCATGAAGATCTTTTGTAGCTTCAATGATATTCTGTGGATTGCCACCGTTGTTAAAAAAAAGCGCTGAGTGTTCCTGAACAAATTGATACGCATCTTCTGCAGTTTGTTTTAATACAACACTATCCAATGCTATGAGCTGTCGCATTATTATTGTTTCAAGCAATATAAACACAAATACTGATGCTGCACATGTAGCTGCATTCTTGTTATGGCTGAGAATAAATTGTATGGTAGAGATAGGGTTTTGTTTATGTAAAAAGAATAGAGCAGGAATACAGATAAGCAATTCGGCAGTGGGGGCATCATACGGTGATTGCAGGTGTTGTAAAAATCCCTGGGGATGACGAAATATACGGGAACTATCGCCTAAAGAAGAAATAAAGTTACAGATGTGCTGGTGCACATAGGTATCTTGTTGAGCATTGAGTGCTGAAAGAAGAATACAATACTGTGAAAGGGCTGTGTAGAGTGCTGGCTTTTTCCACAGATAGAGCTTATTTTTAAGTGCAGGCGCTGGGTCAGTATAATCGTGTATTGTGCCAAAAACATTGTGTATATGCTCAGCACTCAAGGTATCAAGGGGGCTTGCAAGAGCATCAGCTATAATAATGCCGTGAAGGATTTGGGTATATCTTTCCTGTATCATAAATAATAAACAGTAGTGTAATAACCTATGAGTCAAGACTTTATTAAAAATTTTAACTTGCAAGGATGAGATGTTATTTAAATCGTAAATAGTATTTTAATTGTAATATTAAAATAATTAATATTATTGACAAATAATATATATATAATTTTAGTGTTACTAATAAAATAATTTTCACGATATTTTCTATTTTTTCATAGGAGGATTTATGCGATGTAAGCCCTTTATCTATTCTTTAGTGTTTATTGCTATGTTGAGTACGCTCGTTTATTCACAAACACAGGAAAATGCAAAAAGTGATGAAGAAATTGTGCTGCAAGATGTAGTGGTGAGCGAAAAAGGAATACTTGCTCCAACAAAGCAATTGACGGATTATGTGTATACTGGAACACAGGTAACCAGAAAAGGGTTAGAGGTAAGTGGACAAAAAGGGCAATCCAACGTGTATGAATCAGTTAGCATTATTCCAGGCATTATATTTGAAGGATTGGATCCTAATAATATGGCTACCGAACAGGCAAATGTGCGGATACGTGGTGTACGGGGTTATTTGGGGGCAATGACGGTAAACGGCATCCCAAATTATGGTGGTAATCCTATGGGACCACGTGCATATATTTATGATATGGAAAATTTTGATAGTGTGGCAGTATATAAAGGAGCTGTACCGGCTGACCTGGGAGTTGGGGTTGGTAACCGGGGTGGCGCATTGGAACTGCGCCCACTGTGGGCTAAGGAACAATTTGGCATTACAGTGACGCCATCATACGGAAGCTATGATTACAAAAAGCTATATGCCAGGATTGATACCGGTACACTGCCGTTGACAGAAGGACGCCTGTCAGCATCATACTCATATTCGCAGGAAGATAAATGGAAAGGGCCAGGGGATTTAGGGCCACGTAATAACGCTAACGTGACATTTGTACAACCGTTAGGGAATTATATTACTGTTTCAGTGTGGGGTAATTTCAATGATATCCATCAGTATAAATATCGTTCGCTGACGTACACACAAATTCAAAATCTTGATGATAATTATAAACTTGATTTTAATGAAAACCTTACCGGTACTCCTGCAAATGATAAATACTACTATAAATTTAATGAGGAAGAACATCGCAATATCGATGCATTTACGGCAATTGATATTAAAGTAAAACCTATAACTGTAACACTAAAGCCTTACATTAGCGATGAAGATGCAACCATACGTGATGGTGCAAAAATATCTACTTATGATGGTGTTCAAAAGAGAACGCGTGATATTCAAAGAAAAGGTATAATTGGGGAGATAGTTACTGATTTAAGTAGTGCCACTGTAGCGGCAGGGTATCATTTTGAACAGAGTGATATGAATATATATACGCAAAACTATCAAATACAAAGCGATGGATCGTTGGTATATAAAGGATATGGGATCCTGGCAACATCAGGTGATACATATGTTAATAGCCCTTATGCCAAAATTGCCGGTAATTTTGGCCGATTTAAATGCCAGGCAGGCCTTAAATATTTCAGGTTTAAAGATTCAGATTCAGAAGGATATACAACAACAGGAACCCCACCACAGCTGGTTCGTGCTCCTGACCTGGATAGGACAGGGAGGGTATATGATATATGGCTTCCATCTGCTGGGGTGTCATATACATTTACAAAGGAATTTGAAATATATGGTAGCTATGGACGTAATTTCATACGACCTTATGCATATATGCCACTGGTAAGTTTATATAATCGGCTACGAAGTCAATTCCAGGCTGCAGGCATCACATTAAATGATTTATTTAAAGGATATGATATAGAGCAGTCGGATAATATAGATGTTGGTATACGGTACAAAAATGATATAGTAGAACTGACTCCTACTGTGTTTGTGTCACGGCATAAGAATTTATTAACAAATATCACTGATAACAGGGTTACTGATCCAAGCACTTCCAAACCAATAAGCTATCAACAAAATGTGGGTAAAGCAAACGGGTATGGTGCAGAAGTAGGTATTAATGTGTTTATAAAAGATTATATAACAGTATTTGTTAATCCCACATATAACAGACTCGTTTATGATGGAGATATAGTATATCAGGGAACGGATTATAACAATGATGGCAAGCAGATTGTTGATGTTCCTGTGTGGAGCGTTACGGGTGGTATTATAGGCACATATAAAGGTTTTGAGATTATTCCAGTATTCTGCTATGTTGGCAAACGTTGGGGTGATGTGGCGCACAATGAAAAGGTTGATGCATATTATGTAACTAATCTGAAACTGAGCTATACGCGTGAAGATGTTCCAGCTACTAAAAGCATAACAGTAACATTAGAACTTGACAATATATTCAATAAAAAATATGTATCTATTATCAATGCTATGGATGATGCAGTATCAGGTACTTCCTATTATGTTGGTGCACCATTTAGCATTAAAGGTTCGGTATCCTGTACATTTTAACAAATGGAGTATGATTGTTTTTAATAATGGCGCATGATGATTTTTGCTGTTATTAAATTACAATGGAAAATATTTTAACACCAGACTATGTCCCTCTGTTTTCATGATAAGTGGGACATCCTTTTTAATATGATAAACTAAAAAGAGTTGCTCATATAATGAGCCCAGGGAATTGAATCAAAATAATTCATCCCCTTGTTATAATGAGATTATAGGAGTGAGGTGTAACATGCAAAAAATTGCCATTTGTGGAAAAGGTGGAGTAGGCAAAAGTTTTATGGTGTATGCTATTACAAAAGCATTACAAAAAAAAGGTTTTTCAGTATGTGTGGTGGATACGGATGAGTCAAATGTAGGGCTGCACAGGTTATTTGGATTTGATGTAATGCCAAAGCCATTTATGGATTTTCTGGGTGGCAAAAAGTCTGTTCAGCAGACAATGATAAAACGCTTTTCATCCGGTCAAAATGAGCCAAAAATGAGTGTTATTGAAAAGGGTCAATTTTATGTTGATGATATTGATAATGAGTATATCATCAAACAAGAAAATCTTTCGTTTATTACTATAGGGAAAATTCAGGAACCAATGGAAGGATGTGCCTGTCCAATGGGTGCAGTAAGCAGGGAGTTTTTAGAAAAAATTATGCTTCATAATAATGAAATGCTTATTGTGGATATGGAAGCAGGAGTCGAGCATTTTGGAAGGGGTGTAGAAAAGGGTATTGATACTATCATAGCAATAAGCGAACCTTCGCGAGAATCAATGGGAATTGCCTCTAAGGTGGTAGGACTTTCACATACAATGAACAAAAAAAACTACGTTATTATTAATAAAGTACCACAGGGTCTTGAAGAGAAAGTCAAAGGTATTGCATTATCCATGCAATTGCCAGTGATAGGTATGGTACATCATGACCCTGAAGTATTTATAAGTTCCATTGATGGTTGTATTGATGACACATCAAAAGCACTGGATGAGGTATATGATATCATTAAAACAATTTTATAACAAGAGATTAACATGGGACATGAACATTTTTCATTTACTCCAATAGGATATGTATCACATGAGCATGGTGAGGTTCCGCGCCACTGCTCAGTATCGGATTATGAAGGCAAAATTATCATAAACCCGGAATACAATGAAGGATTGCGTGACATCAAAACTGGTGATATCATTGTGGTGCTTTTCTGTTTTCACAAATCCCCATCGTTTACCAGTGAACGGTTAATTGCCAAGCCACCACATCTGGTTGAGGAACGGGGGGTATTCAGCACATGTTCGCCGGTCAGGCCAAATCCAATTGGGCTATCATATGTTGAGGTAATGGACATTGACAATAATGTGATATATGTACGCAGGCTGGATATGTTAGACGGCACTCCGGTTCTTGATATAAAGCCATATATTCCTTATGCACCACTTGAACAAAAATGATGGAGATAGTTATCGGAATGAAACGATACATTGTAGCAATATCATTGTTACTGGTATTAATACCCTATGTGGGACGAGCACAAACCATTGCAATTACCGATATGGCAGGAAGGCACGTACATATCCCAAAAAAGGTTAACAGAATAGTAGCTCTCAGTGCATCCTTACGATATATAGTTTATTTGCAGGCATTTGATAAAGTTGTTGCGGTTGAAGGTATTGAAAAACTAAAATCTATAAGAGGTATTAATACATCAGGCAAGCCTTACTGGTTAGCGATAGCTCATAGCATTGATTCAATACCAGATATAGGAGAAGGTGGCCCTGGTAAATTACCTGATTTTGAAAAATTGATAATGGTTAAGCCGGATGTTGTGTTTACGTTTGAATCCGACAATGCTAATCTCATACAGAAGAAAACAGGTATACCATGTATTGTGATTGCCTATGCAGGTACCAATGGATTTGTCATTGATGATGTAAAAAAGACGTTTGTGTTTTTAGGAAATATACTGGACAGAACACAGCGGGCAAAACAGTTAAATGCCTATATTGATAATTGCATTGCTGATCTGGCTGGCAGAGTGGTAGGAGTAAATATAAAAAAAGTATATATTGGAGCAGTAAGTGCTCGTGGTTCTCACGGTATTACAAGTACTGAAAGCAACTATCCTCCACTACAATGGCTTAAAACACATAACGTTGCGGATGCCACAGGCATTAATGGACATGCGTTTATAAGTAAGGAACAGATTATAATGTGGGACCCTGAGTATATATTTATAGATACAGGTGGATTGCCTCTGGTGGAAAATGATTATATAAAAAATAAAGTGTTTTATCGCAACCTTAAAGCAGTGACACATAATTCGGTGTATACAGTGTTTCCATATAATTTTTACAGGACCAATATTGAAATAATGATAGCCAATGCATATTATATGGGGAAGATATTATATCCTGAAAAGTTCAAAGATATTAACATCAGGAAAAAAGTTGGTGAAATTTTTACTCACTTTTTAGGAATTGATCCGTATAATGAATTACTAAAGCATTATAAGGGATATGGAAAAGTTGAATTTACAGAACAGGGAATCAGAATATATTAAAGGGCACATAGTACATACGTATATACATTTAGTGAAAAACAAATTATTGTTTGGTATATTGTTAATAATTTGCATTGTATTTGTGTTTGTCTATTCTATTACTTCTGGTTCATTACAAATACCTTTGTCAAACGTATTTTCGTCATTGGTGTCGGAAAATGAATTTTCATATATAGTAAATAACATACGTCTTCCACGCTCAGTTGCAGCGGTTATTGCGGGTGCGGCATTGGGTGTGGCGGGATGTGTAATGCAGAATATTTTAAAAAACCCTTTAGCGTCACCATTTACTTTAGGGGTATCTCATGGTGCTGCATTTGGGGCTGCTGTTGCCATTATTGTGTTTAATGCAGGTACTTCGCATTCTATAGGCAATGAATCGGTTACAATTTTTAATGTATATGCTGTGATAATAGCAGCGTTTGTTGGCGCAGCGTGTGCCGTGATAATAATCCTTTTTCTGTCGTTTTTAAAGAATATAAGCCCTGACGCAATAGTGCTGGCGGGAGTGGCAATGGGGAGCATTTTCAGTGCGGCTACCATGTTTTTACAATACTTTGCAGCTGACTTTCAGGTAGCAGCAACAGTCTTCTGGACATTTGGTGATCTGGGTAAAGCGGGGTGGGTAGAAAATGTGTTGTTGGCGGGAGGATTTATTCCCGTGATCATCTATTTTTATTCACAGCGATGGAATTATAATGCACTGCTATGGAATGATGATGTCGCAATAAGTTTGGGAGTCAACATTCAGTCATTGCGGCTTACCGGGATGTTATTGAGTGCTTTCATTGTAAGCTTATGCACAGCGTTTTTGGGCATTATTGGATTTATTGGTTTGATAGCCCCTCACATCGTCAGAATGTTAATAGGTAATGATTACCGTTTTCTTATTCCATATTCAGCACTATTTGGTGCATTATTGCTTTTAGCTTCTGATTGTATTGCAAAACTGATACTAGAACCGGTTATTGTCCCAGTTGGTATAGTAACTTCATTATTGGGAGCACCACTTTTCTTTTACCTGCTGATTGCCCGGAGAACGCCATGACATTGACTATTAACAGTATTTCTGCAGGGTATGATTCATCTATTATACTGCATGACATTTCTGTTGAACTAAAACAGGGGCTGGTAACAGCATTAATTGGTCCCAATGGTTCAGGCAAATCAACATTGCTGAAAGTTATTGCGGGTATTGTAAAACCGTATGCTGGAATAATACGTTTGGGTGATATTAATGTTGATGAACTAAAGGGTACGCAGCGTGCGCAATTGATAGCTTATCTTCCTCAGGCAAGCAATTCTCTTCCTTCAACAACTGTCTTTGAATCAATTTTACTTGGACGTAAACCATATATTTCATTTGAACCTGATAGTGAAGATTTAGCAGTGGTTGAAGATACCATAAAGATATTTAATATTGAACAATATGCCTTCAAAAAAATTAATGAATTAAGTGGAGGGGAAATTCAGAAAGTACTGATTGCCAGAGCTATCGCACAAAGAACTAAAGTGTTACTGCTGGATGAACCAATTAACCACCTTGATGTTAAAAATCAGCTTGAAATAATGAATATCGTTAAACATTATACGGCATCATCAGGCCTGATTACCATGGTTGTATTGCATGATATAAACAGGGCATTGCAATTTGCAGATGAGTTTATTTTACTGAAAGATGGATATATTATTGAAAGAGGATCCAGTGAAGTAATTACGCCCCATGTGCTGCATGAAATATATGGCATAGAGGCAGATTGTATAACATACAAAAAAAAGAGAAAAATTATTATTATATAATAAAATTCATTAAAAAAAAATTGCATTTATTTATGAAACAATAGTATACTATAATGGTTAAATGGTTATTTTTTAAGCAAGGTATTACATAATCTGGTATATAATTTTTTTATTATAGGGGGGTGTGATGAAACGGATTCTTATATATTCACTCATACTAGGTCTTGCAGTTTTGGGAAATAGCTGCACCAAACAACAGATTGATGACTATGCTTCCATTGCATTCAGCATAGGCGAAGTAAAGAAGAATGGTCAGCCTGTCAACATTGGTGATATTTTAAATCAGAACGATATCATTGAAACGGGCACCATGTCTTCCTGTGATATTAAGATTGGCGATTCCATGATCCGCATTAAAGAAAATTCAAAAGCAATACTGGCACAGCTTTTACGAAAAGATGGGCTGGAAAATACTACATTGGGTCTTGATGTTGGCAAGATGATCTGTAAGCCCAAAAAGCTGTTAAAGAATGAAAGCTTTTTAGTAAAAACGCCAACTGCAGTTGCTGGTGTCCGTGGGACAAACTTTTCAGTAGAAGCTGATGCCCAGAAAACCACACGCATTAAAGTCTTTGACGGGAAGGTAGCTGTAGTAAAGCGAGTTGAAGCGGTTGAGGAACATATTGATAAAATAATAGAGGCAGCACCTGCTGTTGAAGAAAAGGAAAAAGTGGTGATAACTGCTGAGGATGTGAAAAAAGCTGAAAAGAAGATAGAAGAAGTAATGAAAAAAGAAGGTGAAGCCACCCCACAGGCCATAGAAAAAGTTGTAGCTACTGCAAAAGAAGAGGTGGTAGTAAAAAAAGAGGAAGTGCAGAAGTTTAAACCTGAAGATTTTAAAGAAGAAAAGCAGGAAATAATAAAGATTGAGGAAAAACCAAAAGAAGTGGTAAAAGAAATTGCAAAGGTTGTTAAGAAAACACGGCAGATTCCTCAGCCTGAAGGCCAGCTGCTTGTAACACGCTATGAAATATATTTTGTAAAGAATGGCCGTGTTGAATGGGAAGGTAAAGTCATTAACCCTCCAACAAAAACCGAGGATAAAATTTACATAGCTTCTGGTGATTACATCTTCTGCGCAAAATTAGATGGTACAGTGCTTTGGAGAAAGAAACTGGCAAATGATGGCAAGGTTGAATTAGAAGGCGAAAAGGTAGCAGTATATGCAGGTGGTCAGAAAAAGCTATTAGATAAACTGACAGGTGAAGAAGAATAACATAAAAAGGGCTTGCGAAAGCAAGCCCTGCTTTTATTATTTATTTAAGATAAATTTATTTACTAAAAATTCTGTTTGCAGTGGCGTTAAGTCAAATTGCTGGCTTGCTTTTTCAATAAGTTTGGCAATATCAGCACCTGGATTATCCTGCAATTCAAAGCTGATAAAGCGGATAGCATCTTCCATTGATTTGTCCATAATGATTCCCTCCTACAGTGCCCGTAAAAATTCAGGTTTTAATAATGATTCATCCTGCCGTTGTATTATTTCATCCAGTAATTGAATGACGTCGTTCTTTTGTTGAGGTAATGTTGCCTTAATGGGCAGATAATTGGAAGCGTGATTGGATGTGAAATAGCAGGTGTTTTTAACATCCATATGTTCAACAATAAGTTTAAGTTCGCGTAGTAATCCAAATTTATCCGGGAGTGCAAATTTTCCCTGTACATAATCCCGGTATAATGGTGTGTTGGGTAAAAGCATTACAGTAAGTGCTGATGCATAATCAGGAGACATGGCACCTAAATGCTTGCCAGTATCAATGGCATGCGGTATGCTTAACTCAAGGCCACCAATGCCAAGCAGCACTGTCTGGGATAGTAGAATGCCTGCCTGTTTAATCTTTTCAGATGCCTCTAACTGTTTGTGTGGCAAGGCGCCTTTCCGTATTTTACGCAGCACTGTTTCATTACCGCTTTCAATACCCTGATACACAATACCCAGCCCCGCAGCGTTTAATTCCTGCAGTTCAGATAATGATTTTTTTAATATGGCTTTGGTATTGCCATATACACCAATACGTTCAATGTGCGGATTTTTACTTTTGATGTAGGAAATTATTTCAAGCAGTGTTTGTGTTGGCAAAATCAGGACATCGCCATCGGTTAAGAAAACGCGCTTGAAGTGGTAACGCGATGCTTCGTCAATATCACGCTTTATTTGCTTTAAGTCCTTGATGTAAAATTTGCGTCCCTTGTAGGTGCCGCAGAATGTGCACATGTTATGTGAACAGCCAACGGTTACCTGAATTATCATGCTGTATGCTTCTGAAGGTGGCCGTATAATGTGCCCTACGTAATCCATAGACTCTCCTAAAAATGTTTTGGTTCACTATGCCATAGTATTTTATGTAATTGAATATTAAGCCGCACGTTAAGCCTGTCATGTAAAATATACTCTGCTAATTGTTGTGGCTCCATTGTGCTCCAGACAGGCGAAAAATTTATGACACATGGTACATTAGCTAGATAGTTTTTCATAAACTCCTTAGAATAATTATAGTCATAGTCATCTGCAATAACAAATTTTATTTCATCATGCGGTTTAAGATACTGTATATTAGAAATGTTAAATGAATCTGCATGGCCACTTGAAGGTGTTTTAACATCAACAATTTTATGTACCTGTGATGGCACGTGTTCAATAGAAATGCTTCCGTTGGTTTCCAGTTGCAGGGGATAATTTTTTCTACAGAGAATATCAAGAAGTGTCAATGTGTGTTCCTGCATTAATGGTTCGCCACCGGTAATGGTGATGTGATTTAGTGTGGGATATTTCTCTATTGTTTGTATAATGTGGGCGATAGTTACCGGTAAGCCAGTCCTTGCATAGGGAGTATCACACCACCTGCAGTTAAGATTACAGCCTGCAAGCCGTATGAAAAGCGAAGGGAAACCTGTGCGAGTAGTTTCACCCTGAAGCGAATAGAATATCTCATTGACACATAGTGTGATAGTATTTGTATTCATAGATTAATCAATTATAACTCATTTGTATATGCTATTAGGTGCGCAATAACGTTACATTATTACCGTATCACAATTTTTTCAATTAAAATACATGGTCTGTTACTTCTTCTGTTATTTCAAATTCCCGATTTCATCGGGATACTTGTGTGATAAGATTTCTCCTCACTGAGTTCGTCGAAATGAGAGGGTGTAAAGAACGTTAGTCGAAATGACGGAGTAAAGGACGTTCGTTTAAATGCATTGTATGTGTCATTTCGAATCCCGATTCCATCGGGATACTTGTGTAATAAGATTTCTCCTCACTGCGTTCGTCGAAATGACAGAGTGTAAAGAACGTTTGTCGAAATGACAGAGTAAAAAATAGTCATACAATTCGGATTCAGAGTGTCTATTGTGCAAAACTTTATTTACTGGTATTGGTACACGTTGAAACCTTAAGGCTATTCAACAGTAACTATCGCACAAAATACGCAATTGCTAAAAATATGCAATAATAAAAATTACCGGGGGATTAATTGATTTACAATAAAAAATGGTTGAAATAAAATTGCAAAAATCTGAGAGTACGTGTAAATTGTAACGGTGATGAAATTTATAATCGTGGGGTGTTAACAGTATGGCAGGTAAAAGTGATAGTATAAACAGCACTATTGGTGAAGGTTCTGTTTTTGAAGGAAAGTTTTATATCAGCGGGTCACTGCGAATTGACGGTAAATTTGAAGGTGAAATAAAAACTGATGAGGAACTTGTTGTTGGCGAAACCGGAAAGGTAAAAACCAATATTCATGCAAAGAATGTTGTGGTTGCTGGAACTGTAATAGGAAATATTGTTGCCGATGAAGAAGTTAAACTTTTAGAAACAGCAAAAGTGCTAGGTGATATTGAAACGCCGATTCTTACTGTGCAGCGTGGTGTGGTGGCACAAGGCATGGTTACCATTACTGGAGGGCAAAAGAAAGATGTAAAAAAACTTATTGAAGAATCGTATGCAGGGGCACCACAGGCACAGACAGGCATATTTGGGAAAAAAGGCCAGGAAAGATGATTCGTGAAACAGAAATACCGATAATTACACTATGAAGCACTGGCAATTACATAGCTATTCGTTTGGAAGTCTCAGTATTACTGTTTTGTCTGCTGAGATCATTATTATATTCAGGGGCACAAAAACCACTATTATTAAAAGCATACCATTTAAAAAAATTAAAAGCATAGCTTTAGTGTGTGGAACTATTGTGATAGGGGTTATCCTGTTTACAGGGTATGCCCGCTCTCATCATGTTTTCAATTCTGAGGCTTCATGGTATGATGAAATAAAGAAAAAAGCAATTGCAAGCAAAGACTTTGAAGAACCTGATAAGAAAAAACCGCTAAAGATTGTTCAGCATACTGTGAAATCGGGTGAAACATTAAGTGAGATTGCGCAGATGTATGGCGTATCAATGGATACCATCTGCGGCTGCAACAGGCTGGAATCGTATGACCTGGTTCAAGTTGGACAAGTTTTAAAGATACCAAACAAAGATGGTCTGCTGGTAAGTGTACAGCGTGGTCAAACATTACCCGCTCTGGCAAAAAAATATAATGTGGCAATAAACAAGATTGTTGAAGAAAACAGCTTCGCAAATCCTGATTTTATAAATATTGGGGAGGACATTTTTATTCCCGATGCAAAACCACTGGATATTTTTAAAGGATTTTTATGGCCTGTGCACACAAAGAATATTACCAGCGGTTATGGGTGGCGCAAGGATCCTTTCTATGGTGAAAGCCAGTTTCATCAGGGGATTGATGTGCGGGCTAATTATGAATGGGTGCGTGCAAGCAAATATGGCCGGGTAAGCTATGCAGGCTGGCTGGGGGGGTATGGCAAGGTGGTGGTGGTTACCCATCCTGGTGGCGATAAAACCTTATATGGGCATCTTTCAAAAATAACTGTCCGTGAGGGGCAGTATGTTAAGCAGGGACAGATTATTGCAAAAAGTGGCAATACCGGCAATTCAACAGGACCACATCTTCATTTTGAGATAATCCGTAAAGGGCAGCACATTAATCCATATGCAGAGTTAAAAAAGAAACGTAAATAATATAATACCAAATATATTCACTGACAGGACATAAGTATGGCTAACTGTAATTTTGTATGCGAAATTGGCACTGAAGAAATTCCAGCAGGGTATATCCCATCAGCTATTGAACAGGTAGAAAAAATTGTAACAGAAGGTTTACAGTCATATCGCATTGCATTTGGGAAGTGTACGGTGTATGCAACACCACGTCGTGTTGCAATACTGGTATATGACATGGCCGATAGTCAGTCGGTAGATTATGAGGAACTCAAAGGTCCTTCGGTAAAAGCAGCCTATGATGACAGGGGCACCCCAACCAGGGCATTAACCGGTTTTCTTGAAGGGAATAAAATTAAACTTGAGGATACATACATACAGAAGACCAGCAAAGGGGATTATATCTATGCAAAGCGTAAAGTTGAAGCACAACCTGCTACAACAATTATTCCTGTCATTATTGAAAAGATTATTAATGAGCTAAATTTTCCAAAGCGGATGCGCTGGAACGTTAAACGTGTATCATTCCCGCGGCCAGTTAACTACATATGCGTACTTTTTAATGATGCAGTGGTTCCCTATTCAATAGATGGCATTGATTTTGACAATAAGGTACGAGGTCATTATATACAGTATAACCGTATGATACCTTTATCACGATGTGACGAGTATATTCCCACGCTGGAAAACAACGGGGTCATAGTTGATCATAATAAGCGAAAAGCTATAATTCATGAACAATTGCAAAATGCAGCAAAACAATTGGGTGGTGTGCTTGTTGAGGATGATGAATTGCTTACCACCGTTACCTTTTTAACAGAAATGCCATATGTGGTAATATGCAGCTTTGATGAAGGATTCTTATCTATACCTGATATAGTACTGATAACTGAAATGAAGGAGCACCAGAAATATTTTGCTGTGCGCGATAGTAAAGGGAAATTACTTCCTAAATTTTTAGTTATTTCAAATAACCCACCAACAGAGCATATCGTAAAGGGGAATCAGCGTGTAATTAGAGCACGGTTTACAGATGCGCGTTTCTTCTTTGAAGAAGACCGTAAAGTCCCACTTGCAGGCAGAGTGGATATGCTTAAAAGCATCCTGTTCCATAAGGAGTTGGGTTCTATCTACGATAAAGTTGAAAGGATGCAAACAATAGCAAAGGTTATTTGCAATGAGCTATCGCTTAATACGCAAATTACCCAGAAGATTCAGCGGGCTGTCATGCTATCCAAAACTGACCTGACGACAGCACTGGTGTTTGAGTTTACGTCCCTGCAGGGGCAAATTGGCAAAATATATGCGCTGCTTGATGGTGAAGATGAGGAAGTGGCACAGGCTATTGATTTCCAGTACAGGCCGCGTTTTCAGGGGGATGTGCTTCCGGAACATATTGTGAGTATTGTTGTTTCGCTGGCTGAAAAAATTGATAACATATTTGGTTCGTTTTCTGTTGGAAATATCCCCAAAGGTTCTGCCGACCCATATGCACTGCGACGGCAAGCTGCTGCAATTGTGGATATGCTTGTTGAACGAACAATCCATCTTGATTTAGCAAACGTATTCAGGGAAGTTTCATCGCAATACAGTAATGGGGATAAGCTTGTTGAACCAATACTTGAGTTTATTAATGGCAGAGCCAAGACATTTTTATATGAAAAGCAGTTTGCCTTTGATGAGGTTAATGCATGTTTAGCAGTTGGCTGTTATGATTACTATGAGCTGTTTCTCAGGGCTCAGAGCATTCATGAATTCCGTAAGGATAAGGGTTTTGGTGATCTTTTGATTGCATTCAAACGCATGAACAATATTGTCAACGCATTTGTTAAAAAGAATCCTGGTTATGTCTTTTCATTTAATCCTGATGCGCTGATAATAGATGAAGAGAAACGTTTATATAGTTTTTTCAACAATAAGGAAAAAACCATAAAAGAATATATTGCAGAAAACAAGTATAGAGAATTGTTCCTTTTGCTTATTGAAGGTAAAGAGATTATAGATACATATTTTGATAAAGTCATGGTGATGGATGCTAACACTTCGATTCGCGACAACAGGTTGGGAATGTTGCACTATATCCTGACGCTATTTACCACACTTATTGATTTTTCACAGATTCAGGAGTAATGTATGAAAGTATGTGATGGTGTGTATGCATATATATGGCGCGGTGTTTTTGAAAATAACTGCAATACATTTTATTTAGGTGATCCTTTCAACATGTTTATTGATCCTGGCCTTGCAAAGTATGTGGATATGCGCTTTGCGGATATGAAAAAGGATGGAATTGATACTGAGAAAATAGCGTATATTGTGTCAACCCATTCGCATCCTGATCATTTTGAAGGATGCCAGCAGTTTATGGGCAAAGGTCCTAAAGTTGCAATGCATAAAGAGGAGATAGCTTTTTTAAATGAAATTGGCCCTCAGTTTTTTGCCATGTTTGGCATGAAATTTCCACAATTTACATTTGACATTGAGTTGGAAGAAGGCCCTTGGAAGATTGGCAATGAGGTTTTGCAGGTGTATAAAACGCCAGGACATTCACCAGGTTCAGTTTGTTTATACTGGGAATCAAAAAAAGTGCTTGTATGTGGTGACCTGATATTCAAAGAAAGTGTAGGCCGAACAGATTTTCCTGGCGGCAGCAGTGCATTGCTGAAAGAAAGTATTGAACGAATGAAAGAACTTGATATTGAATACCTGTTGCCCGGGCACATGGATATAGTGGTTGGAAAAAGCAACGTTAAAAAGAACTTTGAGCTGATAGAAAAATATATCTTCCCCATGCTGTAATTACAGGGGTATCATGGCTTTTTTTGTCTGGCCATTCCAGAATAGCTTAAAGGACAATTTTGTTGGGGATACTGGAGCCACTTTCAGTTCTCTGTCCCAGCGATCATGAAGTTCAATGACCTTTTCTACACATTGTTTTGAAAAATCAAAATACTTCTGGCTACTGGTATTCTTCTTTTTGTACAGTTCATTTTCTTTTTTAATAAATTCATCTTCAAGTGTATGGATAGCAGGGGCGATAGTTCTCTGGAAATAATCCCATTTGAAAATGGCCTGACGGTGAATCTTTTCATGCATCCACCAGTACACGTCAGGTGAGTAAGTGCTTGTTTCATTTGCCGGGAAATAATCTATTTCTTTTCCAATAAGATAAAATGGCATGAAGACGCTTGTACAGGTTCCTGACGAGCCAGTAGCCCAAAAGACTGGAGTGTCTTTGCGCAGATGGGCAACAAATGCAGCAACGGATTGACTTGGACGGGTAGGAAGTAGTGATGCATGCATACACACCGTTCCCATATCAGTTTTATCTGGTGAAATATATTCATGGTCGCTGCCATGATCACGTAAAAATGCAAACATACTTTGAGGTGTTATGGATCCAGAATGTTGCATTGCACAACGTGTTGTCCGTGATTGCCGTGCAGCACATCGTGAAAAGTAGGTATAAAACCAATCAGAAAAGCACTCTTTAAAGTTAAAGGTTTTACCTTTTTTCAGATATCCTTTTTTGCGGGCATAATCCTCAATATTTTTTGATGAATAGTGGTATTCCTCTTCTATGGTTAATCCATTAGAAATACTGCGTATACCATCAACTTTTATTGCAACCCAGTGTTTGTTAGCAGTTTCAAGGACATAGGCTTCGTTAGGGTCAGCAAAAATAAATGAATTATGGTAATATAATTTATGTTCCATTCCAGCATTACTACCCTGCCCATAGCGTTCTATGAGTTCGGTGGAAAGCATGAGTGCATCATATGCAGTTTTACAGCGTTCCAAAGCCAGACGCATAATATCCATACCTAAAAGTCCGGTTTTTTCATAGGGTTCTTTGGTAAATACAGCCTCATTCCCAATAGCAAGGCCATATTCATTTGCCCCCATTTCACAACCCCACATCCAGAATGGGGTTGAAATTAATATCTCATGTGTGCTTTTTACCTGCGGTATGGATATATAGGTGCATTGAACGGCTGTTTCATTGCCCCAGTTTCGCCTGGCAATATATTTTAATAACTGTGCTTCATTTGCTTCCCTGTCACTGTTTTTGGCTAAGATTACACTGCCGTCAGCAGTGGCTTTACTGGTGGCAACAATGGTATCACACATAACAATCCCCTGACCCTGTATAGTATAGTATATGTTTCGTTGCTATCAATATCGAATTACATCTCACAGTATATAATGTACATATATAAAAGTCAAAAGTTTTTTTACATTATAACTATACCTACCACATTATGCAGTATGGTATAGTGTATAATTATGTATTATTTGCGCCGTTTAGTCCATCTAATTGAGGTATTTCCTCATCTGCCATTGGGGGTCCAAGTAGATGTTCAGGCAAAAAGTATGTGTTGGCAATAAGAGTGGGAACAACTGCTAAACCAAGCCACACCGACGCTACTACAAACATAGTCAGCATAAAAACCTCCATAGAGTATAGTTAAAAAATTTGGCGCAGGTAAAATAAAAAACCTACTGCCATGCAGTAGGAGCCATCAGCCGGAAGGCGTTTAACGGGGGACCCCATCCCCTGTAGAGTAAGTATAGTATAGAATACTTTAAAAAAGTAGCACTTTTGTCAATATATTAAGAAAATATTTTTAGGTGTTTTTATTTTTTTCAGGTATAAAAAAATACATAAGCAAAACAACGCCACAAAAAGCAAGACAATACCCTGCCCATACTGAAGCTTCAGGGAAAACGGAAGTAATAAAAAGATAGTCCTGATTAACAGCCCATAAAAGTATGCCAAATAAGCAACAGGCAACACAAAGTTTCAGTATCTGATTAGGTGAATATCTTTTCTGAATGAGCATGAGTGATCGTGTATGTAACACTAATCCCTTTAATAGACGATATACGTATATCAAAAGAATCATGAATATCAGATATACTAGAATCCATAGTGCATATTCTGCATAGATAATATTACTCATTCCTACAGAATCAAATCCAATCCACTGTGCCCAATCATTCAGAATATATGCAAAAAATGGCCAGCTGCGTTGGCTATTGGTTAAAATTACAATACCATCGCCAGTTTCGGGTATTGAATGGAAGTGTGTCATCCATCCTGTTCCCTGCCCTCCATGTGATACTGCCATTACATTGTTTTTTGAAAATTCAATAAAATGCCCTAATCCATACCATGGGAAAGCAAAGCCATACAGGCCAGGTATTTTCACAGTGGGATTATATAATGCCTGTATAGATTTGTGATTCAGTACTTTTGTGCCAGTGTTATTGAATTTGGTCATGCCTGCAGTGACAAACTGTGTAATATCTTCAATTGTTGAAAATAAGCCACCAGCACCTTTTTCAGGATATACATAAGGAGGAACAGGTTTACCATTGAGGGTATATCCGTTGGGGAATGGTTGGAAGCTTTTGCTCCATTGATAGCTTGAGTGGTTCATGCCTAAGGGCTGTAAAATTTCCTGGTGCATATACACGGCAAAAGGTTTGTTCGTTACCTCTTCAATCAGCAATTCAAGCAGATTAAATCCTGTATTTGAGTAGGAAAATGTTGAACCAGGAGATGCCATCATGACAGCATCTCTGTAAAGGCTTTCTCGTAATGGTGGGATTACATCATCCGGTGCATACCGCACACCGATTGTACCCAGGGGTAGCCCTGCACTGTGGCTTAATAACTGCCGTATGGTTATTGCTTCAGGATGAAATGCAGATGGTGGAAATTTCCATGTTTTCAAATGTTTGATAATATGTTCATCCAGAGATATAGCTCCACGCTCAACCAGTTTTAAAATACCCCACGCTGTAACTGATTTTGAAATTGACTCAACGCGGCAAGTTGTTTCCAGCTTCATGGGTATTGTTTTTTCTTTGTCTGCAAAGCCGTATGCATTTGCCCACAATATTTTCCCTTGCCTGATAATAGCAATATTTACTCCAGGAATTTCATATTTTCCCATTAAAACTTTTATACGATGGTCAAAGTACTGTAAAAAGTCATGTTCTGTAGTTTTTGATGGTATGGTGGATAAGGGACAAGGATAAAATGCTTTAAAAAAAATAATCAGTGAAAGAAAAATTGCAACTAACAGTATAAAAAATAATAGTGTTGTTTTTTTTAAATGGCGATAGTTCATAGTAATATAATCCTTTCTTAAAAATTGTTTTTTGTTTGGACTACGGATTGAAGCATATCAATCTGTGACAGGATTTTTGTTAGGGTCTTTGCTAACATTTCGGTATTTTCATATACGGCATTTGTAATGGTAACAAGCTGCTGTATTGTTGAACTAATCTCTCCAATAGTTATTTTTTCTTCCTGTGTGGCGCTTGTAATCTGCGAAGAACCCTGCAATACAAGTGCCATATTTTCTTCGATGCTTTTTGTTAATTGCTCCTGTGATATGCAAAAATCAAGGATTGTGTCTATTGCATGATTAACCATATAAACAGAGCGTTCAACATCTTCATTTGAGTATACAACTGTGCCCATAAGGATTGTCTGGTTTTCAATATCAGTAACTATGTCCGATAAAATTGCCTGGATATTTTTTGATTGTTCTAAGGATCTATCTGCTAATTTCCCAATTTCATCAGCTACAACGGCAAAACCGCGCCCATACTCGCCTGCCCGTGCAGCTTCAATTGAAGCGTTAAGTGATAACAGATTGGTTTTTTCAGCTATATCATTAATGGTTTCGGTTATTGTTAATATGGTGTCCGAATAGTTTTTTATTTTTTCTATGCCTTTAAGTGCTTCAGAAAGGTGTTCTTTTGTTACAGCTGTTTGCCCCTGACTTTTATAGCTCAGTTTGACTGCTGTTTTAGCTGCATCGGTAATATGGCCAATACCTTTAATTAATTCCATTAACAGGTCTCTATTTTTATTAAGAATTGTATCCTGATGCTTGGAATTAGAAGCAATGATGTCTACCGTGGTTGAAAATTCTTCCAGGGCTGCTGATGTTTGTTCAATGCTGGTGGTCTGATCATGCATGCTATTTTGCAAAGTACGTGCAGAACTTTCAACTTCCTTTGCTACATGCTGTAATTCCCCAATTGACTGATTGATTTTTTGTACTATCTGTATCAGGTCAGCATTCTTCTTTTCAATATATTGTTTTGATTCAAGCAGTTCCTGTGCCAGTTTTGCAGAGCGTTGTGACAAAATTGCGCCAATGCCTATAATTAATGCGGGGTACCCCAAATTTATCCAGAAAAAGTTGGTATAAAAAATCCCTGATACTGCAAGTGAATCATGGCCTACACAGATCATCATAAAAATATAGGGCATTAGCAGTGTTTGTGCTTCTTTTTTATTATTTCGTATACCCTTTATAATAAGTGCTCCCCACAGTATTTGAACAATAAGCCCAAATGATCCAATAACCTGGAATCGCCAGCCTGTTACAGGATCATGTTCAGTAGCAGAAAGGCTTAAAATTATCATACATGCAGCAGCAATTGTAATAATAATTCTGAGTGTCCTGTTCAAGCTATCTGTCACATTTTCAAAGAAGAAGTATACAACTATCGCAATAACTGCAGTCAGCGCATAGTATATTTTATCCTGTGTATTAAAGTCCATAATCCAGTAATGTGGCAAATAAAAATGCATTGCACTTATACACCACAGGAGGGAAACAATTGCAAAATATAATGTAAGCACATCTTTGTTTTTAAAATAAAAGTACAGGGCAATAATAGCTAACAGGAATGTAAGGAAGCTGGTTGCAAGTGGTATATATTCTGCAAGTAATGAACGATAAAAATTTATTACTTTGGCATTAGCAAGTGTAGTAATTAAGGGCACGCCATTGTATTCGGCATTCTGATTACTGAATACCCGTATGGCAATAATATTTGGCTGGCTGTATTTAACAATATGCAAAGGAATTACATAGTACCTGAAGATGTTCCATTCTGAATGAAAGTTAGGATATTCACTCCCAGCAGATCCAATTTTATAACCATTGAAATATGTCTGCTCAACATCCCACACTTTTCCTAAAACAAAAGCAATATCATAATTTTTAAATGAATCTGGAATAACAACTGATTTTCTTAGCCATAGATACTGCCTGGATTTTTTTGGCGATAGTTTCCCGGGAAGGTTAATTGATTGCAGTGAAGAATCATCGAATTCAGGTTGTGCAAAGGAGTAGTTGTCGCCTGAATACAGTTTCCAGTCAGAGTGAATGTCAATAACAGGGTCACCTGTGTCACAACCAGTAATCCACAAGCATACTATGAGAATTGATAGTACCTGTACTGAACCGGGAACTTTCATCGTATTCCTGAAATAAATCGTTTTGATTTTAATTTTGTATATAAGAACAAAATAAATATGTCAACAATTTAATTAGTGTTGTAACTTTTGTTTTATATATTTATGGGGATTATTTAAAACCATAGTATTTAGAGGCCACGGTAGCATACAATGTCGTCCCGATACGATTGCTTGCGTAATCACTCGACTACCGGCCAGACGAAAACCAATCATTGAGGGGACGTGAAACGTGTGTAGTGAGTGTTCTGTCACCGAGTGCGTGGAAAGCACAAGTATCAAGGTGACCGACTGCCACGCTTAGCTTGCAGTGACGTGCAACCAAACGTCATTGAAAGTCCTGACGTGTCACTCATACCGTTATCCTGAAGAGTCACAACTTTTTTGAGACGATGAAGGATTTTGCCGTTCCTCACGTAAAATGTCCGCTTTTTCTATGTGATGTGAAATCAACGTTATTACAGATCACAACGTACTATCTACTATGTCATCCTGAGGAGTCCCTTTCTTTTTGGGACGACGAAGGATCTTGCCGTTCAAATCATTAAATATTTCTAATTCTGTATTTTGTTACAACACCGCAGGCGCTCAAGCGCTTGTGCGCCTGCGTTTTTATTTTTTTATCAATTACATATACTTACTCTGACCCAGGTTTTTAATATGCTCACTCCATCTTATTTCTTATAACCTTTTTTTATTCGTCTCTACCACCTAAGAGTCCAGCCCTTATGAGGAAATACAACAGTGTCATTATTGCTGATGCTGCAGCAGCCACATACGTCATTGCAGCAGCGGATAGTACTTTGCTAACCCCTGTAAGCTCGCCTGCACTCACAATGCCATAACCTTGTAATATTTCTTTTGCACGTGATGAAGCATTAAATTCTACCGGTAGCGTAATAAGCTGAAAGAATACGACCAGGCTAAAAAGCAAAATTCCCAGTTTAACAAGCCCTAATGAACCCATAACAAAGCCTGCAAAAATAATTATCCATGAAAGGTTTGAACCAATGGACGCGGTTGGTGCTATGGCATTGCGCAGAACAAGAGGCCTGTATAGTTTAGCATGCTGAATAGCGTGACCAGTTTCATGTGCTGCCACACCAATTGCAGCAAGTGAATTGCTATTATATACTTCAGGTGAAAGCCTGACTACTTTCTTTATGGGGTCATAATGGTCTGATAAAAAACCTGTGGTTTCTTCAACCGGGATATGTGATAATCCATTTTGCTGTAAAATCATACGTGCCACATCTGCTCCTGTATGTCCGGATCGTGATGGAATTTGAGAATATTTTTTAAAAGCACTTTTTACCCTGAACGAAGCCCACAGTGAAATTAGAAGAACAGGTGCCATCATCATCCAGTATAAGGGGTCAATTCCCAAAAGCATGTGTTACCTCCTGAAAAGTTTTTAATGTTCTAACATATTCCTTACTTTCATTGAACGTATGTTGCCTTTAAATGCATGCAGTGTATAATATACAAAATATTGAGGCATTTGCAAAGTATTTTTGTATCAATCCTTTTGTTTTTGTTACAAAATTATTCCATGACGATTTATATCGATGTTTTATGTTTGACAGTTACCATAAATAGTATATATTGTTATATACGTTAATGTGTGCATGGTATTGTACACATACATAGGTACTATCGCATATCCCCGACATCATATGCGGAAAATTATACTATCCATTGTGTACCGGGAAATACTAAAAGGTTATTAAAAGGAACTATCGCCATGAAAAAATTCTTGCCGCTTCTTATGATTATTGCCATTGCATGCAGTTCTTTACCAGATACAAAGACCGAAACTATCACCAGGCCAGTATATAAAGAAACATCGTTTGAACTGTACAGCAAGGCATTACTATTAAAAAATGAAAAAAAATATACTGAAGCTATCAAACTCTTTGAAGAAGCCAGCAAAGAAGGTACTCAGTTAGATGCTATTTACTATCAAATTGCAGAATGTTATTATTATCAGTATGATTATGCTAAAGCGATAGAATATGCTAATAAATCAATTGCAGTAAATGAAAACTGGGATAAGCCGTATGTGTTGCAGTATTCGGTATACATGAATCTGAACCAGGCTGATGAAGGCGTTACGGTCCTTGAAAAGCTGTTGCAGAAAAGGCCTGAACTGTACCGGATACGGTTTAATGTAGCAACTGTCTATTATTCACAGTTAAAACAGAATGTCAGAGCACGGTATCATTTTTTAAAAGTTATAGAACAGAGCGAATGTGAATCAATTGAATCATACTATAAAGAACAATCGTATTATTATTTAGGGCACATATATTATAGTTTTGGCGAATTTAAAAAAGCGTATCACTATTTTTTAAAAGCGTATAACGAAAATCCGGAAAATTATTCCATGTTGTATATACTGGGGCTTCTGAATCTGGAGAAAGGTGATATAAAACAGGCAATAAGTTATATTATACAATACCTTGACCGATATCCCAATGATCTGAAAGCAATATTGCATGCAGGCAGAATATATTATATCTATGAAGATATGAAAGCGTTGCCTGTTTTGCGGAAAGCCATTAATCACAGAAGCTCGGAAGGATTGCTGGCACGGATGATGTATAATGAATTGCTGCACAATGACGATGCTGCCAGAGAGCTGGCACAAAAGCTTAATAAGATGAATGCATCCCTTGATATGCCGTATATTGCACTGGCTCGCATTGCAATGAGAAAACATGATACTGCTACTGCTGCAGCAAACTTTTATACAGCGGGTGTTATGCTGTATCAAAAAAAAGATTATGAAGCTGCAACAATAATGTTCACGCTGGCTTTGACTAATGACCCATCAATATATGAGGCATATCTGTATTTAGGACAATTATATGAAGATACCAATCAACTGAACAGAGCTATCTATTACTATACCATTGCATATTCCATGAAAAAAGAAAATGACGTTTTATTAAGAATTGGCTATCTGTATGCACTTTTGAAGGATTATACAAAGGCTTTTGAATATATGAATGCAGCCCAAAACCAGGATAAAGAAAATCCTGATGCGTATTTTTTTAAAGGTCTGGTGTATCTGCAAAAAAATAATTATCCTGATGCAGAAGATATGCTCCGAAAGGCAATTGATTTAAAAAAGTCGGAAACCTATTATTTTTACCTGGCATCTGCTCTTGATAAACAGAAACGAGTACAGGATACTATCGCCGTATTACAGGAAGCCTGCAACAATGAACAGAAAAGTGCAAGGATTTGTAACTATTTAGGATATTTATATGCTGATAACAACATACGCTTGGATGAATCGTTATCTCTCATTAACACGGCGCTGGAAAGTGAACCTACAAATGGAGCATATTTAGATTCATTGGGATGGGTATATTTCAAAATGGGGAAATATCATGATGCATTGCCTTTACTGTTAGAAGCAGCACAGGAATTAGAGCTTGAAGGCTATCCTGACGCAGTTGTGTATGAACATATTGGCGATGCATATAATGCCCTGCAATTGCAGGATAAAGCACTGGAGTACTGGAATAAGGCATATACGCTTGACCCAAAACCCGAAGTGCAAAAAAAGATTAATACTCAAAAAGGGAAGTAATTGTATTATGATTGGAATGAGTAAAAACATGCTACGCATTGCTGTATTGCTAAGTCTGACTGTTTATTATGGGTGTACTTCTGCACCAGTAAAAGAAACAGAAAAAAAGGAAACAAGTGCAACACCGCTCTTAGAAGAAATAATAAAATTAAATGCAACATTGCCTCATACAGTGATTGCATCGTTGCGAATAGAAAATATATCTAAAGAAGGTTTCAAGTCATCAGCAAAACTGCTCTATAATGTAGATGCAAGGAAGGCAAAGATGTCAATTGTTGATTCAGTATTTGGAACTCAGCTGAGCGTGGTGGTGCGAGATAATGATACCCTTTATATTTATCAACCAATTGCAAACAATCTTTTAGTATTTGATTATAATAAATTCCCTGTATATTCTTTTCTCCCATTTAATATTGATGTTGAACTAATAGACAATCTGTTGATTGGCAAGATACCGCTTTTAAAAAATTATTATAGTGTAAAGGCGCTTGAAGCTGATAGCGAGCAATTTATATTACTGGAAAATGACACAATGCATCAGACTATATCTATTAAAGACGCTATCCCCAGTAAAATTTTGTTTGTGGTAAAGAGCACCAACACCCGATACGAGATATATTTTTTAAAACCTAAGATAGATAATAACATGTTTACCTGTAAAGCATTACGGTTTGTTGATGTTAATGGCAAAACAACATTTGAAGTAACCATGCAGCAGTACGTGATAAATGAAGCAGTGCCTGATACGGTGGCTGAGCTAAAGCTACCTAAAAATACAAAAATAACAGATTACCGATAGTAACTGGCAATAACCTTTTGATAAATAGCTGCCATCTGTAACGCAGCATTGTCCCAGTTAAAGTGAGTTTGTACACGTTTAATTCCTTTATGCGATAGTTCCTGTAATAGCTTTTTATTTTGCAACAGGTTATCGATGGCATTGGCCAGTGCTACCTCATCTCGTGCAGGTACAACAATCCCTGCATCACCAACCACCTCCCTTAGTGCACCACCGTCGCTGGCAATAACAGGCGTGCCGCATGCCATAGCCTCGGCTGCAGGAAATCCAAATCCTTCATACACTGAAGGAACAATGGCTATGGTAGCTTCATTATAGTGATGTACCAGTTCATCAGTTGATGCGGCACCAACAAATTCTACTTTGTTGCGCATGCCAAGTGTATCAAC
This sequence comes from Spirochaetota bacterium, assembly GCA_029907515.1. Lineage (GTDB taxonomy): Bacteria > Spirochaetota > UBA4802 > UBA4802 > UB4802 > UBA4802. The sequence continues at coordinate 68,055 of JARYLT010000004.1, forward strand.
AAGTTTCTGTGTGATTCGACGGTGTGGAGCACCACCATCAATAACGGTTAGTGTGGCATCACTCTGTATCAGGGTTAAAGCCTTGAGCAAATACACAAATCCTTTCTTGCCGTCTTCAACATTACCCACAAATAAAAGCTTATTGCGTTTTTTCTTTACATACGGCAATTTTCTGAAAATTGAAGTATCAAGTCCATTGTATACCACTGACTGTTTGTGTGGCGGAACACCAAAATCTTTTGTTATTCTGTGTTTGGAATCCTCTGAAACAGTGATAATATGGTCAAGGCGTTTTGACACAATTTGCTGCATAAGGATGGGATAAAACATGACTCCTTTCATTCTGTTTTTGAATGATGAAGCACGTTCCAGAACATTTTCTAAGTCAATGGTTAATGGATGATGAATAGTGGCTATTACAGGAATGCCCAGTGCTTTCATGAATAGCAGTCCATAGCCAATACACTGATTATCGTGGATGACATCAAAATGGAGTTTTTCATGGAGCTTTCGCACCATAAAAAATGCGCGGTAACTGAATCCGCTTATTTCAGGAAAGGCACCAAGCCGTGAATGGATATATTCATAGGCATTAATGGGATGAAAAATATCAAATGGATTATCATACGTGATACATTCAACGCCTTTTTTAATATAGTACTGATTATTTTCAATATAGTGGATAGTAACATGATTCATGTGGTGGGGATAGGGAGGACCAACGATGGCATGCACTTGATGCCCCTGCCGTGCAAGAGCTTCTGCTACATATTTAAGGTATATACCCTGACCACCGCAAAAAGGGTTGGCACGATAACACAAAAGGCATATCCTCATATACGAGGTGCTCCCACCTTATGATAAAGGGTACTGTGTGTCACAACTTTATCGGGATCAATTTCTTTTACAATCCGTGCAGGATTGCCAGCAACAACCACATTGGGAGGTACATCTTTGGTTACTACGGCACCTGCACCAACTACTGAGTTCTGGCCAATGCGTACCCCTTTGCAGATAATGGCTGAATCGCCAATCCATACGCCTTTTTCAAGGATAATAGGTGCAGTCTTGCCCACAGGGTTGGTGCGGTCATGTATATCGTGCCAGTCAGCGTCAGTCAGGTAACAAAAGTTAGCTAACATGCAATCATCGCCAATAACGATATGCGAGGCACTGCTTATTCGCACGCCGTTCATCACAAGTACGTTATTTCCTATATCAATACGCCCTTCATGACCAGCAAGTCGTACGGTTGTTAAGGCGGTTTTACTGCCATTGGCAGCTAAAAAAACCACATTTTTGCCAAGGTGTATATTTGGTCCATAAATATCAATGTTCCACAATCCCCACACAATGGGGTTACCTGCAATTGAGGCAAACTTTTTCTTATACGATAGTTCCCAGTATAAGCGGGTTTTTACATTAAACATTAAGCGTTTAAATGTTGATACTTTGAGATAGTTATCCATAACACACCTTTGCTGTATTGATAAAAGGCACACTATTCAAATTTGATTCACCGTCAAGAGATTTTTGGTTTATATAGTAGTAGTGTATGTAACGTAATAACAATAAAATAATGTAAATTTGAAATTGATAAAACCTAAGATGTAAAAGGTATAAAATTATTATTAAAAAATTATTTAAGGAAAAGCAGCTGATTAATCATAAAAGTATTCTCATGTATTCCTGAAGTTTTTATAATCAATGCCATATTTTTTTATTCTGTAATTGAGAATCCTATGTGTTGTCCCTAACATATCAGCAGCTTTAGAAATATTACCAGATGTTGTCATAAGTGCATGTACAATCATTTTTTTTGTATAATCGCTTATCGCAGAGTTCATTGTCAGAGTTTCTGATTGGTTTTTACCGGGTGTTAATGATGGAGGAAGATGATACGGTTTTATCCGGGATTCGTTGCAAAGTATCATGGCGTGCTGCATGGCATTTTCAAGCTCTCTCACGTTGCCGGGCCAGTGATAATGAATAAGAATATCAATAACTGAACTACTGATGCCAGGTTTTTCTTTATTGAATTCTTTTGAAAATTTATCTATAAAAAAGTCAGCAAGCAGTATAATATCTTCAGATCCTCTATTCCGTAAGGGAGGTAAGAATATCGGGAAGACATTTAACCTATAGTATAAATCTTCTCTGAACTCACCATTTTGAACTTTTTTTAAAAGATCCTGGTTAGTAGCTGCTATTACACGAACATCAGTATACATTGTTTTATTGCTGCCAATTCTCTCAAAAGATCGGTCCTGTAACACTCGCAGCAATTTTGGCTGGAGATACATAGGCATATCTGCAATTTCATCAAGAAAAAGCGTCCCTTTATTTGCCAACTCAAATTTGCCTATTCGGTGCTGTGTTGCTCCGGTAAACGCGCCCTTTTCATGGCCAAATAATTCTGATTCAATTAAATTTTCAGGAATGGCAGCCATATTAAGTGCAACATAAGAATTATTGCGTCTGGTACTATTATCATGAATAGCAAATGCAACTAATTCCTTCCCTGTTCCGCTTTCACCATATATAAGAACAGTTGAATTTGTTGTACTTACTATCATGATTTTTTCATAAATTTCCTGCATCACATGTGATGAACCGACTATATTTTTTGGTCGGTTTTTTGAAAGTTTGGCAGAAAGTCGCTTATTTTCTTCCTGTAATATTTTTTCCTTTTTGAATGATTCTCTTCTTAGATATACAACGTGCGAAAGCATGAATGAAACCATAACAAGTTTATCTATAATGTTATCCTGGGATTTCATATATGATGGCTGAATATCTATTGAGATGGTGCCAATAACATCATTGTGAATTTTAATAGGGATACAAATAAAAGAACAGTCTTCAGATGAAAGATTCCGTGCTCTGGTTTTATTGAGAAAGTTGGGTTCTTTCTGAATTGAATGGATAGCATAAAGTTTACCGGAATCTATTACTTTACCAATAATACCCTCTTCCGGATGATATATACCCCTTTTTATTTCTTCCGGTGCATATCCTACTGAAGCATCAATATGAAATTCATCTGAATCAGGATAGTTGATATGTATTGCACCTCGTATAATAGGGAAATAATGTACAATACACAATAATACATCCTGTATCAATTCTTTTAAGTCATTTTTCGTAGTGAAAAGCTTCCCGATATCAGAAAGAAAACGATATTGTTCATTTATATCAATAATACAGCTGGTATTATTTTTAAGTTTGTTATCCATAATTATTTTTTAATCAAAAGTATATCAAAATGACCTTTCATACCTCATGGTCGTGTTTTAAAAATTTGCCATAAACGTATAATGTTAAATGTAGGTGACTAATAAAATAAAATTAGCTAACTGAAAACCATTTTTCTATTATGAGCAGGTTTTAGTTAGCTAATTTTACATTTATGTAACGTATGGGATATGCAGGGCTGTTACAGCCTGGTACTTACCCCCACATCAGCCCACAGGTGATTTTTTAATGTGCTTGCTTTGCCATTGCCATCAAAATCATATTCAAGGTAAAAATCTTTTGAAAGGCTGCGTGCATAATTGATTGCGGAAAAGAATGTTACCCCGTTATGTTCATACGAGGTAACAAACGTCAATCCTGCATCGCTCCATCCTTTTTTATCTAAATACGCATTATTGTAGTATGCTACCCATGCACCTGTCTTTACGGTAAATGTATCAGCATGTACTATCTCTTTAAAAAGCGTAAGCTTTGCGTATACATCCTCATTTACCGGTGTTTCTGCATCGGTTTCCTCAACAAAATAATCGTAATACAGCTCCAGTACGGGGATAACAAAATATGAAGCGCTCACAATAGCATAGGCTTCAATGAAAGATGGATCAACGGTTGCTCCCGCTGCATCATAGAAAGGATAGTGGGTGTATTTTACTCCAATGGTGCTGCTTATTGCACCTGCTCCCCGTGCATATTCTATACCGTAATCAAACTCATGATATGATTTAGCTGCCTTTATATCGGCTGATTCAGTAGCCATTCCATAATCCTGATTCAATCCGGCAGTGACATAGAGCGTAACACCACTGAACTCAGCGCCAATCTTTGGCCATAAAACTCCAGAGCCCTTGCCATTGATTTCAACACCCCTCCACCAGTAGGTGTTGTTATAGGTCAGACCAATGGGAAAATAAATTTCCTGCTGGGCATATAGTGAGCTGTGCACACCCAGTAACAATAGTACACCAGTAATTATACTATAGAATGTTTTCATAAATTCCTCCGTAATAATAAAGTTTTAGTTTCTTACAGTAATTTTTATTCACCCTATCCTATGGCTTTTTTCCCTTTTTCACCAGTTCTGATTCTCATACATTCAGCCATATCAAGGATAAATATTTTGCCATCACCAATATTACCTGTCCGTGCCCCATTCATAATAGCATCAACGGTGACATTAACAAAATCATCATTTACAGCTATTTCCAATCTTACTTTTTTTAAAAGATTTACTTCAAGGGGAATTCCACGATACGTTTCAGTATACCCACCCTGCATTCCACATCCCAGGCTATTGGTAACTGACATTTTCTTAATGTCGGCTTTGAATAACTCCTGTTTTACGTCGTTGAGTTTTTCAGGTTGTATGTATGCAATAATTAATTTCATATCCACCTCCTTTATTGTGTAATAAAAATCTGAAATCCTGCATACGATTCCATACCGTGTTCATTAATATCGAGTCCTTTTAGTTCTTCTTCTTTGCTTACTCGTAAGCCAACTGTCTTTTTAATGATTAAAAACACAACTGATATGATTATGGTAACGTATAAAAATACTGCAATAACGCCAATCAGCTGAACACCAAGCAAAGAAAAGCCTCCTCCATAGAGTAGGCCGTTTATTCCCTGGCCTGCAAATTCTGATTGTGCAAAAATACCCACAAGCAATGTTCCCAGTGCACCACACACACCGTGAACAGAAATTGCACCAACGGGATCGTCTATCCTCAACCTCACATCGATAAATTCAACGGATAGTACAACAACTATCCCGGCAATGAGACCAATAAAGAGTGAACTCAGTGGCGAAACTGATGAACACCCAGCTGTTATAGCAACCAGACCTGCCAGGGATCCATTGAGAGTCATACTTATATCTGGTTTTCCTGAGCGAATCCACACCGTGACCATGGCTGCCACAGAACCTGCAGCAGCAGCAATGTTGGTATTTAAAGCAATAAACCCAATTGAAAGGTTTTGAGCTGATGTGGTGCTTCCGGGGTTAAAACCAAACCAACCAAACCATAATATAAATACTCCCAGTGCCGCAAGAGGGATGTTATGTCCAAGGATGGCATTGGATCTGCCATCAACGGTATATTTGCCCAATCTTGGTTTTAATAATGCTGCCCCTACCAATGCTGCCCATCCACCCACTGAATGCACAACGGTTGATCCTGCAAAATCAATAAACCCTAATTTGCTTAACCAGCCTCCTCCCCATGCCCAATGACCGGAAATGGGATAAATAAAAGCGCTTATGATAAAGCTATAGATGAGATAGGCAATAAACTTTGTGCGTTCTGCCATTGCGCCTGACACTATGGTTGCGGCAGTGGCAGCAAAAACGCACTGAAATAACCAGTATGCGTATGTCCACAAACCATCAGGAGATGATGGCGAAATGCCTGATAGAAGGAACCTGGAAGAACCAAAAAGCCCCATGATGTCATTGCCAAACATCAACCCAAACCCGATTACAAAAAATGCTATTGAGCCAACTGAAAAATCCATGAGGTTTTTCATGATGATGTTTCCTGCATTCTTTGCCCGGGTAAATCCAGTTTCTACCATTGCAAACCCTGCCTGCATAAAGAATACTAAAAAAGCAGCTACCAGTGTCCACACCACATCAACCGGGTTTATGCTGCTTTGAGTTGTTGTCTCCTGGGCAAACGCATGCCCCGAAAACAATGCAATCATGCTTATTATGATTGCAATTTTTTTTAGCTTCATAAGTATCTCCTCTGGTCTTATAAGATTAATTGGAAAATCTATATATAGTTAAGAGCAAATACAATGCCATGTTTATTATATTAAAAACAAAATGGAATTTTGATGTTACGTCCATGTTACATTACAACGTCAGAGACGATGTGAAATATGAAAATCCATTGGTGTTTAAAAAAAGATGTTGCATGGAGATGAAATTTTAAGACAATGTTCTTTTGTATATTACAGGATGTTATCTGAATGAAATGAAAATATACAAATTTGTAAGATCTTGAGTGTTTATTTAACAAAAATGTAAAATATTATGCCAGCATTTTCAATAACCTGTTTATACGGGGTGTGCTCAAATAATTTTCATAGTTAAAAAGTGAAATTGCGAGAAAACGATAAATACTATGATTCAAGAGAAATAAAAAGAGGGGGTTATGTATAATGGGTTTTTTGAGGGAAAGACATCCATGGGGTGTGTAACGGTTCAAATCCAGATAACAATTAAATTCTGGATGAAGGCCGGTTATGATAGTCTAATTTTATTTTATTCCCCGAACAAAAACAATTATGGGTTTTTCAATTCCTTTAAATTTTACTTTGCCGTATTGTATAAAATGTTGTTTTATATGTTGGCTAAGTTCATTATACGTATTTTCTGATATAATAAGATTTACATGCAATTTTTTTGTTAAGCTCTCAATACGTGCTGCAATGTTTACAGGATCCCCAACAACAGTGTATTCCATTTTGGTATCCGATCCAATAATACCTTCTATAACTATACCAGTATTAATGCCAATCCCATGCTGTACCGGTGGTATTCCCATTGTTTTTATAAAATCATTAAAATCTTTTAAGGATTCAATCATTTGTATGGCAGATTCTACCGCTCTGTCAGCGTGATTAATATATTGTTGTGGTGGACCAAATATAGCCATTATGGCATCTCCAATAAATTTATCCAGTATACCTCCATTTTTGGAAATTATTGATGCCATGGTTCCAAAATAGTTGTTAAGAAACTCTACAGTTTTTTCGGCCCCAATACCATTTGCCAGGGCTGTAAAATTTCTAATGTCACTGAAGAGTATAGTTGCTTTAACCTGTTTTCCTCCTAATTGTAAATTTGAATTGATGATTTCTTGTTTTATTTGCTCATTAATAAATTTATTAAATGCATTATCCAATGATTCTTTCTCCCTGATAAGTATATTTTTTTCTTTTAAGTGTTTTGAATCAATTAGTGAAAGCATAGTATTAATATGTGATGCTATTTCACCAGCCTCTGTTGCTTCTTCAGCATTTAATCTAATTGTATTAAGGTGTGATTGCTCAAAAATAACTTTTTTTACTTCATTAGCTAAATCCAATAATGCAGTATGTGCACCATGTTCCGAAACATTTAAGCCCATCTGTTCATGATCCAGAGGCACGCGTACATATTCGTTTTTTTTAAAATTAAAAAAACAGGTAATGCAATTGCACATGACCAAACCAGAGCCGTAACAGCACCTAACATTTGTATCATGAGTTGTTCAATTCTTGAATTTCCTAACGACTCCAACGAACCGGTATCCATAAAAATACCAGTAGCGATAGTTCCCCATACACCACAAAAGGCATGTGCTGAAATAGCACCTACCACATCATCAAGTTTAAGCTTTTCTTCAATGAATACAGTTCCATAATACACTAAAGTACCCGCCACTATTACAATGATGGGAACGTACAGTGTTGGTACAAAGGCACATCCTGCGGTTATTGCCACCAAGCCACCAATTACTCCATTGGCAAGATACTCAGCTTCAAATACCTTATCGTTACTATTTATTCGTGCAACGATTGTGGCAGCAATACCTCCAAAACATGCACCAAGTATAGTATTAACAATAATAATTGCTATATGTCCATCAACTTTCAAAGTACTACCACCATTAAATCCAAACCAGCCAAAAAAGAGAAAGAATACACCTAAATATACAAGCCTGAGATTATAGGGAAATATTTTTTTTGGTATTCCATCCTTTGAAAATTTATCCCACCGTGGTCCTAATATACTAATTGCAATAAGAGCAATCCAGCCACCAATAGAATGAACAACTGTTGAACCAGCAAAATCTGTAAATCCTAATGATTCAAGCCAGCCTTTTGATCCGGTGTACAAACCACCCCATGCCCAGTGGCCAAATACTGGGTAAATAATTGTTGATGTTATTATTGTACACGTTATATATGCTGTGAATTTAATGCGCTCAGCAACTGCACCTGAAATAATTGTTGCTGAAGTACCTGCAAACATCAATTGAAAAACAAAAAAAGTCATGAGCCATTTATTTTCTTCTGAAATCAAAAAAAGGTTTGTTACAATTAGTCCACAATAACTATCGCCAAACATTAAACCAAATCCTGCAACCCAGAAGAATATGCCACAGAGTAAAAAATCAATCAGATTTTTGACGGCAACATTTATAGAACTTTTTGCTCTTGCCATACCTGCTTCAAGACACATAAAACCTGCCTGCATAATAAATACTAAAAAGGATGCAAATAAAAACCATATAATATCCTGATCACTTTTTATAGTATCTACTGGATGACTATAGATGGAATCAGGTATTCCTATTGATAATAATACAATTAAACATATAATAATATTATTCATATAATACATCCCTGCGGTTGCATGTAGAAATCCAAATGAATATTTATAATGTTTATTTTTTTAGTTCCACGTCAACCTTAGTATGCAATCCTGATGTTACATATAAGTAAAATATTTATACTATGATTTGTATATATGGTAATAACATTAAATATATATAAAAGCTAATCTTTGAGAAAGATTAGCTTTTATACGAAAATTGAATTGAATAAAAATGGACTACAGCCTGGTACTTACCCCCACATCAGCCCACAGGTGATTTTTTAATGTGCTTGCTTTGCCATTGCCATCAAAATC
>JARYLT010000050.1 GCA_029907515.1 Spirochaetota bacterium
TGGCAAAATTGTATCGAAATGAGCGAGTATTACTATATAATGTTTGCAAAATTTACTCAACGACCTCTTTTGGGACACCCCCGGTAACTATCGCCCCTTTTTTACTATGGTATACCTGTATGCGTAAACTTACTCACATCATCGAAAAATATTTTTTAGTATGGGTTGTTCTTTTATCTTTATGCGGATATCATTTCCCATCTGCCTTTAAGCCTCTGGTAAACTACATACCGCTTTTTTTAGGAATCATCATGTTTGGGATGGGCATAACCCTGCAGCCTTCCGACTTTATTGTGGTGGTAAAATTCCCGCTGGCGCTTGTCACCGGTGTTGTTGCACAGTTTATTATCATGCCGCTTGTTGCCTTGTGTTTGTGCATGCTTTTTAACCTGCCCCCACTACTTGCTATTGGTGTGATTCTTGTTGGCACCTGCCCCGGAGGAACCGCCTCCAATGTTATTACGTATCTGTCAAAGGGTGATGTAGCGCTTTCGGTAGCAATGACCACTGTAAGCACCTTGCTGTCACCTGCTCTGACCCCTCTGTTAACGTACCTGCTTGCCGGGCGGTGGGTGCCGGTACCGATTGTTTCCATGGTTATTTCTATTGTACAGGTTATTATCGTGCCGGTAGCACTGGGCATTATGGTGCGGCTTCTTTTGAAAAAATATATTGACCGTGTGTTTATGGTGCTCCCTTCAGTTTCAGTTGTGGTGATAGTTACTATTATAGCCGGGATCACTGCTGCAAATGCTCATGCGTTGCGCACGGTGGGTTTTATTACCGTGCTTGTGGTAATACTGCATAATGTGACAGGATTAGCCCTGGGGTATGCTGCTGCTTCGTTGCTTGGATTTGATAAAAGTGTGCGAAAAACCATTGCTATTGAAGTGGGTATGCAGAATTCAGGCCTTGCAGTGTCACTTGCAATCATGCATTTTGAAGCTCTGGCTGCATTGCCTGGTGCAATCTTCAGTATATGGCACAACATTTCGGGTTCAATTGCTGCATGGTGGTGGCGAAGACGGTAGGTTTACCTACCTGCCGGGCACTATAAATAAGAATTACTTTGTTTTTAAATAAAAATTTTTCAATGTGATCCTGAATAATTCGTTTTAGTGCCATATATTTATCAAAAATACTTTAAAAAATATGGTGAATCAATTCACAAAATTTATATATAGTTTTGTGAATTACACAGTAAAAAAAAGTCAGGTTGAAATACTTTTGGTAGGATAAATTGTTATGGTATCGTGATTTGTTTTGTGGAATTGTCTCCCAGCGTCTTCTGCAAGTTGTCCACATGTATGGTAAGCTCACCAGCAAGCTTTTTAAATGTCATTGATACATCCATTCCATGTGAAAGTCCTACTATAAAAAACAGTGCTACAGAAAAAAGAATTTCTGACCATAGTATAATTTTTTTCATTGGAGCAACCAGTGGGATCATGAGTACAAAGAAATACCCTCCCATATATACCGGGTCACCTTTTGCAAGCCCTGTAATAATGCCAGTTGCGGATTCTAAATACAGACCTAAGATAGCAAGGAGGGCCATACTGTGGCGTTTAAAAAATTTGAAAAACTGCAGTATGAATATAATAAGGGAAACCACTGTAAGCCCATACCGAAGAAAAGGTATAAGGGGTTCATTGGGGCAAATCTGCCTATCAACGCCAACATAGTTAAGCCAGGCAAATATACAAACTAACGATGCAGGAAATATAACTCTGCTGCACTGATAATTTAATTCGCCGAAATAGGATGGAGGGAATTCATCGCGTTCAGGGAATACAATGTGCCTGATTTTTTGTAATATAGATTCAGCATTCATTATGACTAAAACAAAAAGAATGATAGCGGTTTTGTCAAATATAATTATTTTTAATGTAAAAAAATGGTGATATTAGACTTTATGGTGCAGAAAAGGTAATACAATAAAACCATACGATTACATAATTGCCGCAGCAGTAGTTGTTTAACATGGTATACGTATGACGGAAAATATACAAGAAATAAAAGAATTTTGAAAAATCAAAATCTAAGAGTTGAAGACTGGACTGTGTAATAGCACCTTATTATAATCTATGTATTGACATTTAATCGCAATTACTATATTATAAGATGCAATAATACATGATGGGAGTACTCTGTTATCGTTACAGTTTTATATATGAAATGATAGGGTTAAAAATGACCATAAGGATGAACAGTGATAGTATGTCTGTAAGGAAGTGTTTCATTTCATATAACAAAACCACTTCAGTTTGGAATTAACGTAGAATTGTGTTATAGATCAAATGAAAAGTAGTAAAGGTTACATAATAACATTAAGGTTAAATTAAATTTTTTGAGGGAGAAAACCATGAAAAAGAAAATTCTTATTACTGATGACATCGCTCCCGAAGGGTTGCAGCTTTTACAGAGTAATCCTGATTTTGATATAGTATACAAGCCAGGTCTGGATAGTGAAATACTGAAACAACACCTGGCTACTGCCCATGCCCTTATTATCCGATCAGCAACCCATGTTACCGCTGATATCATTAATGAAGCTAAAGCATTGGAGATCATTGCCCGTGCTGGCATTGGTGTTGATAATGTGGATGTGGAAGCTGCGACAGCAAATGGAATCATTGTAACCAATGCTCCAGGTGGAAATACCATTTCAACAGCAGAGTTTGCTCTGTCACTTATATGTTCGCTTGCTCGCAATATACCACAGGCGGATGCATCAATGAAAAAGCAACTATGGGAAAAGACAAAATTTGAAGGGGTTGAACTGAGGCGTAAAGTTATAGGCATTATTGGCTTGGGACGGGTAGGGTCAGAGCTATCTAAATTATGCAAGGCTTTGGGGATGCAGGTAGTGGGATTTGATCCTTACCTTGCAAAAGAAAAATTAGCAGCTATGGATATTGACATTGCCGATTTAGAAACAATATGGAAAAAAGCAGACTTTATCAGCGTTCATACACCATTAACCGATGAAACTAAAAACTTGATTAATGCTGATGTTATAAAAAAATTAAAACCAACAGTGCGGATTGTAAACTGTGCGCGTGGTGGCATTGTTAATGAACAGGACCTATACAAAGCATTGAAAGAAAAACGGATAGCAGGTGCAGCATTAGATGTATTCACTCAGGAACCACCTGAAAATCTGCCACCATTCCATGAACTTGATAATGTTATCCTCACGCCTCATTTAGGAGCATATACATATGAAGCACAGGTTTCGGTAGCAATTGAGGCAGCACAAACAGTAATCGATTACTTCACAAAGGGTGTTATCCATGACAGTGTCAACTATCCGTCTGTTGATATGCAGCAGTATGATTTCCTCAAGCCATTTATTAATCTTGCAGAGCGCATGGGTAAATTTCAGGCAATCATGTTAGCTGGCAAGGTGCGTTCTGTGCAACTGTATTATTCAGGAGAGTTTGGAAAATACAGCAGGGAACCGTTAACAGCAGCATACCTTAAAGGGTTACTATCGCCCTATATTGACAGGCCCATAAACTATGTCAATGCTACCATGATAGCAGCAGAGCGTGGCATTAAAGTACATGTTGGTGAAAGCACACAATCAGGTGATTGGGCACATCTTGTGCAGGTTAAGGCTGAAGGTGGCACGCTTACCAATGAATTATGGGGGACGGTCATTGCAAAGCAGCCGTGGGTGGTGCGCTGTGATGAATATCTCATTGATTTTATACCTTCAGGAAAAATGCTGGTTATGCACAATAATGATGTTCCCAATGTCATTGGTGCAATAGGTATGTTCTTAGGTAAAAATCATATTAATATTGCCAACCTGCATCTGGCACGGACACGCCGTGGTGGCAAAGCACTGGTAATACTGGAAATAGATGAGGATATCCCTGCAGATGTGCTTGAAAAACTTGCAGAGCTACCTGAGATTTTAGATGTAAAGTATGTTGTTGTGTAACGCTATGCCTGAGTCAACATTTATACCAGCGGTCTTCTTTACGCTTTTTTTTGTGGTGGATCCATTGGGCCTTATCCCTGTATTTGTGGCATACTTAGCACCGTATGACGCTGCGTACCGCAAAAAGGTGATCATCAAATCCACAACCATCTCAATAATTGTTTCACTATTTTTCATTTTCAGTGCCCACATTTTTTTGCGCTTTATAGGCATAACGCCTGGCGCATTTATGATTGCAGGAGGAATACTGTTATTTGTCATTGCTATGGACATGTTACTTGCACGGCCACGGCGGACGCAAAAGCTTAACGATAAAGAATATGAAGCTGACACTGATATTGCCGTGTTCCCGCTGGCAATTCCCTTTTTGTGTGGTCCGGGAAATATTGCAGCACTGCTTATGTTCAGTTCGCAGGCGCAGGGTGATATTGTAAAGCTTGCCATAATATCAGTTATTTCAGCGGTTACATTCCTCATTGCCATGGTTGTTATGGCACTTGCAGGCAGGCTTCAGCAGGTTCTGGGGCAAACGGGGATTTCAGTCATTCATAAATTGATGGGGCTTATCCTTTCGGCTATGGCAGTTCAGTTTATTATTAACGGGTTAGTACAAAGTAATATTATTGGGCGATAGTTACTGTAAAAAAGCTTTTTAACTTTCCTCCTTGTGAAAAAAATCGTAGATCTTTTGAGCAACTGTTGCAGGAATCTTTGCCATTTGTGCAATAGTTTGTGCATCTGATTGTTTGATGTGTTCTATTGTGTCAAAGCTTTGCAACAGCTTCTTTTTATATTGAGGACCAACACCGCTTATATGATCAAGGACAGATGCAGTCATGGTTTTATCACGAAGGTTGCGGTGATAGGTTATAGCAAAGCGATGAGCTTCATCACGGATAGCCTGCAGCAATTTCAGTGCAGGTGATGTCTTGGGAAGTTGCAGGGAGTCAGAGCTTTGAGGCAGGTAGATTTCTTCTAATCGTTTTGCAAGTGCTATAATTGGTACAGAGCATTCTAACGCTTCCATTACCTCGCGTGCACGTGAAAGCTGTCCCTTACCGCCATCAATGACAAGGAGGTCCGGCAGTGGGAGCCCTTCATTTAAAAGGTGTTGCAGTCGCCTTCCCACAACCTCGTGAATCATGCCAGGATCGTCTGGCTTAGTATAGGCGCGTATGCGGAAGCGGCGATATTCCTTTTTGTTTGGCATTCCATCAGTGAAATGCACCATAGAGGCAACAGCAAAATTTCCCTGAATGTTTGATATATCAAAGCATTCTATATCCATTGGGAGAGCTGGAAGTTGCAACACTTCCTGTAATTCAAATAAAGCCTTTTGCCAGCCTGGAGCAATCTTTTGAGCTATCGCCAGATCTAAATTTTTGTGAAGCATATGCATAACAGCTTTTTCATGGTCAGTTCTGGGAGTAACGGTATGTACAGGCTGTGAGGTTTTGGAGCTTAAATACTCTTCAATTATAGTCCTATCTTCAATCATGTCAGGAATGACGATGGTTTGCGGTGGTTCATTGGTAGCATAGTATTCAACAATAAATTGGGCAATAAGTGAAGAGCGGCTGGTGTATTCGGCATTATTATACACAAAGATACGTTTACCCGTCAGGCTACCATGCCTGAACTGGAAAACCAGAATATACGCTTCATCCTTATGTGTGGTAATGCCAATATAATCTTGATTTTGCCCCAATGGTGTGACGACGTGCTGTGTTTGCAGCATCTTCTGAATGTCAAATATCATGTCGCGCACTTTAGCTGCACTTTCAAAGCGCATCGCCTGTGAATATGAATTCATAAGTGCCGTAAGATTTTCAAGTACCGGGTCAATAGTACCATCTAAAAACTGCATCACAGTATCTATTACTCTGCGGTATTCATCTTGAGTAACAGTACCTGTGCATACACCCTGACATTGCCCCATCTGATGATTAAGGCATGGCCTTTCATGCGGCTTTAAGGGAATGTCCCTGGTGCATGTTTTTAGCTTAAAGGTTTTGTTGAGCAGTGCTACTGTTTTGCGTGCTGCATGAGCATCGGTGTATGGTCCATAGTATCTGTCGCCATTATGGAAAAGCTTGCGCGTAAAAATCACCCGCGGGAATTTTTCATGCAGTGTTATGGCAATGTACGGGAAACGCTTATCATCTTTCTGCTGTATGTTATATGTTGGTTTGTGTTTTTTTATTAATGAGCTTTCAAGTAGCAGAGCTTCAATTTCACTCTGAGTAACAATATAATCAATATCGGTAATATGTGAAACAAGCACTCGTGTTTTTGCATCTAAATTTTTCTGAAAGTATGAAGCAACGCGTTTCTTTAATGATGAAGCTTTACCAACGTAGATAATCTCTTTTTTCTGATTAATAAAAAGATATACACCGGGTTTTAATGGTAGGTTTTTTATTTTCTGTTCAAGAATGTTTTTCATTTACTGCATAGTGTTATTGTATTGCTTTTATTTTTCCAATATAGCGCAGGATAAGTTCATTGTCAGGGTTTATTTCTTTAGCTTTTTCAAAGTATTGCAGTGCATCATTCAACCGTCCTTTTTTGGCTAAAGATACTCCGGCATTAAAATAACTTGCAAAACTGTGAGGTTTATACAGTATAGTTACAATAAAGCAGGCCAGGGCTTCATCCAGTTTTCCATCCTTCAGCAACGCAACACCTCTTTTAAAAATGTCTGTAAGTGTTTCTTCTTTTATTGTGAGTAGCATCTGATCACTATGTTTGATCTTTTCCACAAGGCTATTAAACGATGTTGCAATAGTTTTGAGTTCGTCATCAATGCTGTCATTAAGGGCAATATCCAGAGAGCCTGTTGCAATACTTTCAATACTGTGCGATAGTTCCTGAATGAGTGACTTTGTACGGTAGGAGTGTATAATTGATATAACAACAATAATAATGACGGTTGCAAGAATGACTATGGCAATAATTTGCATTAATGTTTTTATGAGTGCATCATATTTTTGCTGTAAGATTGCAATATTGGGTGCAAGCCACTGTATAACTAAACACTGTGTTTTGCTATTGACGTGAATTGGAATATAACTTTCCACATATGTAATGCTATCCTGTTTTTCTATTGCCGGATTAATGGTAACATACGCAAAGCCTTTCCGTATCAAAAATTCCTGTGATGTATCAACGCGGGTTAAATTTTTAATCTGTGGTTTCCCTTTAATGACTGTTGTTACGGTATAGTTTCTGTCATCATCAGTTGGCTTCACAATATATGCTGTATACACTGAGATACTGTTTTTAACAGGCATAAATAGTTCATGTTCAGTTGTTTTGTTATCAGTATTTACTTTATTTAAAAAATTATATAGCACCATGCTCATGGATTCAACATGCTCAATGGTTGCCCTGTGTGCATAATCAAGTGAAATTGTATATATTTGTGAAATAGTTTGAGTTGTTATAAAGCTTACTGCAATAATACAAAAGGTGATTGTTACTATTATCAATAGCGGAAAGCGTTTGGAAAAACTTACTGTAAAAAATTTTTTCATGATATCGGCACTTTATCACTGTTTTGCATGAGGAATATATATTGTAAAGGTGCTACCCTTTCCCAGTTCACTGTCAAGTGCAATGTTTCCACCATGAAGTTCTACAAAACGCTTGCATATGGCAAGCCCAAGACCCGTTCCAGTTTCACCACGGGTACCATTGGTATGGAAAATGGTGTATGGATCCAGAATACTTTTTTTTAATTCTTCGTCAATTCCCATACCGTTATCTTTAACATTGATGGTTATCCCGTTATTGCTGGAAATAGCAGAAACTTCTATTAAGCCGTTTTCAGTAAACTTAATTGCATTGCTAATAAGATTGTTCAGTACCTGCATAATCTTAATTTTATCAATTCTGATAATAGGATTGTCAGGTTTTTGTGTATATACAATTTCATTATTCTTTTCCTTTGCCAGGGTTGAAAAATTTTCAATTGTTGAATGTATAACAACATTAATATCAACATCCTCATAGTTTAAATGCAAAATACCTAATTCAATTTTTGAAATATCCAGCAATTCATTAACCAGTGAATATAAATTTTCTGCAATCTCACCAATAATATGAAGGTATCGGACATACTGCTCCGGGAAATCGTCTTTTTTTGTAAGATATTTAACATAGGCACCAATAGTTGCAAGTGGTGAGCGAAGGTCATGTGATACCACTGATATAAATTCATTCTTTAAGTTGTTAAGCTTTTTCAATTCTTCAATATACCGTTCGTTTTCTCGCCTTAGTTTGATGGTTAATGCTGCCCGTTTTATGGTCAACTTAAGTGTTTCAATATCAAATGGCTTCTGTATAAAATCGTAAGCCCCTAACTTGATTGATTGTATTGCGGTATCAACTGAAGCATAGCCAGTTATGACTATAATAAGAACATTCAGTCCTGTTTGCTGAATATATTCCATTATTTGAAAACCGCTTTTTTGTGGCATATTGAGGTCGGTTAAAATTATATCAAATGGTTGCTGTGAAAGATATTCTATTGCCTTATCAGGTTGTGTGGTTGCGGTAACAGCATAACCTTCCCTCTGGATGACAGTGGCCAATCTGTTACAGATCTTTTCTTCATCATCCACAATTAAAATTGTAATTTGATTAGTTGGCATACTAAAATTGTGGCATGGATTATGTTTCCATGTCAAGCTAAATGTTTGTGGTAGTGTGAGTTGTTGTGCAAAGAAGTTTTAAAAAATTTATTGCAGTTAAATGAGCGTTATGATATTTTCTTCTTTAGCGCAACGAATGCAATATCGTTTACCTTTATGGTGTTTTGGATCAGGAATATAATAATGATTTAATTGGTTTATCTCGCAACCACATTTATCACATTTCATAAACGTTTCTCCTGCAAAAAGTATGATTCACTACATATTTCGGTAAAAGAATATTTTTAGATTACGTTTGTTTATATTTTTTTGAAATTAATCTTTACATAATATAGAATACTTTTAACATTGCAGATTATTTTTTGGGAGGTAATTTTCTCATGCCATTGAAGAAGGATTCAAAAAAGCCCCAATCAAAAGGCAAAAGAAAAACAAATCTTTTGAAATTATGTACAGTTATGAATAAACTTTCGGTTGATGCTGTTGACAAAGAAGTGGTAAAACGTTTCAGGACTGTAATAGATTCTGCTGAAGAGGATTTGACAAAAAGCCTTGTGAATCAGATTATTAATCACTCTGATGAATTAGAACTGACAACAGTGCCAGAGATGTTTCACCCTTATGTGAAACACTACCTTTTTATGAAAAAACGAAACACCAAGAAGAAATAAAAAAAATTATGAAAATTGTGGTACAGGCATTTGCAGAAGCAGCTGAGGTATTAGGTTTCAGAAAAAAACAATTTGATGTTGAAAATGATATAACAGCCTCTGAACTGGTGCGCCTTTTAGCTCATTCAAATCAGGAATTTAAGCGTATAGCAAAAACTTTATTTGTAGCAATAAATGAAGAGTATTGTTCCCCTGATGCGGTAATTCATGAAAATGATGTTGTTGACCTTATTCCTCCTGTAGGAGGGGGTTGATTCTTTTATGAAGCTGTGTACGTTACAATATGAACCAATTGATGTGGATGCATTGCTTGCACAATGCACCAATCCTTCCGATGGAGCGGTAGTATGTTTTATTGGCAGGCCGCGGAATATTGATAATGGTAGGGAAGTATTATACTTAGAATATGAAGCGCATCAATCCATGGCAATAAAAGAACTTACTACAATTATGCAGAAGGCTTTAGAACAATTTACCATTAATGATTGCATCGTGGTACATCGGTTAGGCCGTGTGGACATTGGGCAGGCAAGTGTAGTAATTATTGTTACTGCCATGCATCGAAAAGAAGCGTATAATGCATCTCAATTTATCATTGATGAATTAAAGAAAAGTGTTCCTATATGGAAAAAAGAATATTTCAATGATGGTTCACAATGGAAAAGTGGTTAATGTGAGTAATACCGTTCAACTTCATGTAAAATTGTTGTTGCATTGTTAAGCATCACTTCAGCCTGTTCATACTGAATCTGACCATTTGAATTAACAGCAAAATCCTTTATCTCTTTTGACCGTCTTGCAATTTCAATAATAGTTGTATTCCCAAATAATGTTGATTGTAAATATTTTTCAAATATTTCAATAATCCTATCTGGATCATCTGAATCAATATCTTTATCAACTAAAAACACACGGATAGCATAAAAAATTGCCCGGTAAGAAGCCAAAACGGAATCACAGTATTTCTTTTTTTCAAGGAAAATGGAAGCCAGTTTGATTTTTTCCCTGCTCTGGTTTAGCCTGAACTGGATTTTTTCTAATGTACTTTCCATGATATTTAAAGTGAGTTAAATGTTTATAAATTCACTGTTCTCTTAACGTATACTAAGAATATAGCGTAATTGCAAGTCTTTTTTATCTAAAATAATCAACATGAAGTTTCCTGTTAATGAGATGTATTGCCTTTCTTAAAAAGGTAGGATTGAAAATAACATAATCATCAATTTCATTTTGATAATGAAATAAACTGGGTTTTTTCAATTTGACAATAGTTTGATGTAATTTAAAAATAGTAACAAAAAGTAAAGGTTTGTCATGATAGCCCTTATTACAGATTTTGGAATAAAGGATCCCTATGTTGGTGTTGTTAAAGGAGTAATATATTCACAAGGATATACTGGATCTATAGTGGATATATGCCACCATGTAGTCCCTTATTCAATAGAACATGCTCAATATATTCTTACAACATCGTACAGGTATTTCCCTGATAATACTATCTTTTTGGTAGTTGTAGATCCTGGAGTGGGTACACAACGAAATATTTTACTGATACATGATGGCAGGTATTATTTTTTCATGCCAGATAATGGTATAGCAGGATGTTTTAATCAGAATACCATAAAAGTGTGGTCAGTGGATACACAGGAGTTTGTCCATGCTTCATCAACATTTCATGGACGAGACATTTTTGCAATGTTAGCTTCCCGATTAGCCATGCAGGGTATAGAGGCTATCCATCACAGGGAGTGCACAAATTATGTACAACATCCATTTCCATGGTATGACATCAAAGTGGATACTGTGTATACAAAGGTAGTGCACATTGACAGGTTTGGCAATTGTATTTTATCATTGCCAAATGAACAGTATTCTTTACAATTAAATGCAATAATCGTTAATAATAAGCGCTATACTTTATACCATTGTAAAACGTATGCTGATGTGCCATTAGAGGCAATTGGTATATTAAAAGGTAGTAGCGGATTTATTGAAATTTGTATGAATCAAAAAGATGTAAGCAAACGTTTAGCTGTAACAACGGGAGATATGGTGGAATTATTTTATGAGTGAACGAAAAATTGCAATACTGATTGGCGATGGCATGGCTGATTACCCAATCGAAAAGTTAGGAGGTAAAACGCCATTACAATATGCTAAAACCGATCACATGGATTATCTGGCAAAAAATGGAATATGCGGTCTTGCTCGCACAGTACCTTCAGGCATGCCACCAGGAAGCGATGTTGCAAACCTTTCGGTGTTTGGCTATGACCCTGCTACCTGTTATACCGGCAGAGCACCGCTTGAGGCACTCAATATGGGCATTAATTTAGGACCTGATGATGTTGCGTTCCGGTGTAACATGGTAACTATCGAACATGATATCATGAACGATTTTGCTGCAGGTCACATTGATTCAGAATTTTCAAAGATTGTCATTGATGAGATAAAAGATACAATACACAGGGATGGCGTTGAATTTTATGCAGGTGTATCATACCGCAATATTATGGTGGTGCGTAATTTTAAAGGTGAACTACCGATCACCACTCCACCCCATGATATACAGGGAAAAAAAATTCATGAATACCTGCCTAAAGGTGCACACAGTGATCTGCTAAATGACATCATGCAAAAAGCAGCAGGGGCGATAGCTCATAGTAAAAAAATTGCAGATGCAAAACAAAAGTTTAAGGGCAATCCAACGGGGATATGGCTGTGGGGAGGTGGCTTCAGGCCAAAGATGGAGCCACTCTCAACACGGTTTGGATTACACGGACATACTATTGCAGCGGTTGACTTAATACATGGTATTGGAAGGGCAGCGGGACTTACCCCAATTCATGTTGAAGGTGCAACAGGCTATATTGATACAAACTACAGCGGTAAAGCACAGGCTTGTATTGATGCAATGAAGAATGCAAATTTTGTGTTTTTGCATGTTGAAGCACCTGACGAATCGGGGCATGAAGGTAATTTAGAACATAAACTTAAAGCGATAGAGGATTTTGATGCAAAAGTTGTGGGCCCTGTTGTAAATAAGCTCAATCGCTTCGGCAATTTCACAGTGCTGGTGATGCCTGATCATCCAACACCGCTTAGCTTGCGTACACATTCAAGCGATCCTGTTCCTTTTGTTATATATGCCCCTGACATGAACTATCGCTTTAATTGTAAAGGCTTTAATGAAGTAGATGCAGGGAATACTGGTATATTTGTTGAACATGCACATGAACTTTTAGCAATGATTGTGAACAATGTTTATCCATGGTGAGGAATATATGTCAAAAAAATTTATAGCTCTTGTAGTTATTGGTGTGATTATAGCTGGCGTCATTATATATAGAGCTATGGCACCGGCAACCATTGACAATGCTATTGAGTACATTGACAGCGGGAATTATAAGAAGGCGTTAAAGGTGCTTAATACACTTGCAAAAACTTCAGGTTATGAAGATGGTGAACGCATATATTATTATCGTTTAAAAGCGCTTTTAGGATTTATTAATGAATTGAATGAGGACTATGCTGATGAGTGCAAAGAAATACAAAAAACAAAAAACAAAAAAATTGAATCTAAGCTCAAAGCTAAATTAGAAGAAATAAACAAAAAGACAGAGGTGGATCTTATTCTTGTTACTGATCCGGAGTGTTATATATCCATGGGTGGCACGTTATATGACGAATTTGTGTCATTGTATCCTGGCAGTCGCTACATAGAATCAATAGACTTTGATATGCTGCAATTTATTATGAGCAAACATCCGGGTACTATCAATCCAGTTATTGAGTTCTATAAACGCTATCCTGAAACTACGTACCTGTCATCGCTTGTAAATATGGTATTAAAAGCGCTGGGAAACCCAAAAATTGAATTAAAAGGGCATGCTGAAAAGCTTACTGAAATGATTCAGAACTTCTGCAATAAGTATCACACAAGTGCAGAGTATTACCGGTTGTTCAGATGCAAAGGTGAAAATGTCAATCTACGTGATTCAGCTGGTACTCATGGGCAGATTACCGGAAAGCTTAATAAAGGTGAATTTGTTATTCAATTAGAGCGCTCAATGGATTCAGTACAGATTGGCGATGTGCGTGACTACTGGTACAGGGTAGTTTCCGTTAGTGGCAGCAGGGGATGGGTGTTTGGCAAGTTTTTAGAGCGCATTGAGCCTATGACAAAAAATTTGGTCTCAGAGGATGAAGGTTTTACTATTGATGAACATTTTAGCGAATGGATTGATTCGCATACGCCAAAAGGCTGGCAACATATGTATCCTGGCTTTGAGGAAGCTATAAGTTTTACCAAACTTAAAGATATACATATTGTTAAGCTCGATTCAGGTGAAAAGGGTGGTCTTTACAAAAAAACTGGTAGCTTTCAGAATATGGTGTGTAAGGTAAAAGGGCGCTTGCTTGGCGGGAATGTTATTCTTGCTGGAGTTGTTGGCTACGGAGGGCTTGCTGCGGTTATTACATTGTTACCTGAAGAAGTTGATGTGTGTGGGTACAAAATTCCCTATGCTACGACACAATGGCATGAGTATGAATTGCGCAGTGAAGGTAAAACGCTTTCATTATTTATTGATGGGGAACTTGTGGCGCGAAAGATAAATACAAAAAAACATGATCTCTTAAAATCTTCTGGTATTTATATTCTTGTATGCAACGGAAAGGCACAAGCTGAGATAGAATATATCAGGATAAAATAATACATTGACAAAACTTCATACTGATGGTGTAATTAGGATGGTCAAAACAAAAATAATGGAGGGTTGCAATGGAAGGGGCTATCCGTGCATTCATGAAAAGTTTTTATCTTTACACCACCCTCGTTGAATACTGCATAATTATCCCCTTAGCGGTTATTGCCATTACCCTATCAACAGATATTCCTGTTCAACAACTCTATTCTATATTGATAATTATTGGTATCGTTGCAGCGATTGCTCTTGTGGTATTTCCTCCTGTGCAAAAATACATGTTTAAACCTTTTATGCAGATGGCTGATGCATTAAAGGAAGGGAAAGAAATTGATACAAACATCAAGATATTAATTCGAGAACGGTTGTTTGCTTTACCAGTTATGCGTTCATTTATTGGTATAGTATTCTGGTTGTCCAGCATTATTGTAGTTGTGGGAGGGATGTGGATTCTTCATATAGATATTGAAACCATACTGGTATGTTTTGTAGTGGGTGCGTGTATACTGATTGCGGTTGGTTTTGCCATGATTCTGGTTCCTCAGATACTAATCAGCAAGTTTATAGCTGATAATGATTTCATCAAGGATTTACTGGGCTTTGCAAAGCAAAAAAATATAAGTTTCTGGGGTTCATTAAAGAATGCCCTTACTATTTCTATCAGTGCTATGATATTGTTAGCTGTTCTCCTTGTTGCTTCATCATCATTATTATTTGTGTTTAAAGCACGTATTAATGAATATGGCCAGCAGATGCAAATAAATGCATCAGCTATTGTTAATGATGTGAAAAATTATCTGAATACAGGTATAGAATTAGTTTCTGTTGCAGCACGAGAAGGAAGTATTGATACATTGGCGTTTTTAAAAGGGAAAGATGAAATCGTTGATGTATTTATACTAAACGATGAAAGAAATGCAACAGTACTGCGTTCATTAACTGGAAAAGCTGCTGGTCTGAAATCAGACACATTGGGCATGACTCAAGGCATGAAAAAAGGGAAAAGTTTTATTGGAGATTTTGTATATATTCCCGAGATACAAAGGTCAGTTGTGGTGAGTGCTGCTAAAAACAATAACCTGTGGTATTGCATTTGCTATGACGTAAATGCCATGTTTCAGAAAAAGTTTTTACATTACAAAATTGGTAACCATGGGTATATGCTGATTATGGATAAGAATGGTCTGTTTTTAGCTCATCCAAAGACAGATTACATAGGCAGGGAAAGTTTAAAAAAATATGACTGGGGTAATGAAGCTTTCCAGGAAAAGAAGGTGGTTAAATATATCTGGGAAGGTGAAAGAAAATTTGTTTATGTACTGGAGAATAGTGAGCCATCGTTTGCAGTAGCACAAACGGTCTATGAAAAGGATATTGGGATAGCTATTCGTAATACCATAGTATTTGTTGGGTTGCTGGCATTGGGTGTTATCATATTAGGAATACTTGCAAGCACGTTAATATTAACATTTGCATTTGAGCCTTTTACTGTTATTCGTGATGCAATATACAGGATATCAGAAGGCGATATATCTATAACTCCGGAAGTGATCTATGGCAATGAAATTGGCATCATTGCAACCTCAGTTAAAACATTAACTTCCAAAATTGGTTCAGTAATACGTCAGATAAAAAATTATTCTGATGAGTTATCAACAGCGTCAGAACAAATGTCTGCTGGTATAAGTGCACTGTCAGAAGTTGCATCAAACCAATCGGCATCAACACAGGAGATCACTGCTACGATTGAGGAAATATCGGCAAACCTTGATTCGATAGTAATCAATACAAAAGATGAGTCAAAAAGTTTGGGTGAGTTTTCCAGCCATTTACAGGAACTATCGCAATCAATTTTTTCATTTTTACTGATTATGGAAGAATCAGCACAAAGAACGGAATCCATAAGCAATGATGCCCAGCAGGGGCAGATATCACTGCAACAGATGAACACAAGCATGCATAAGATTGTAGAAAGCTCACGTGGCATTTCAAATATTGCTCAGATTATACGGGGGATAGCTGATCAGGTTAACCTGCTTGCACTGAATGCCGCCATTGAAGCAGCTCGTGCGGGGGAGGCAGGAAGGGGTTTTGCTGTGGTGGCTGATGAAATAACCAAATTAGCTGATCAAATTGCACAGAGCCTTAAAGATATTGATGTACTGGTTAAAACCAATGAAAAAGAGATTCAGCAGGGTATTACTATTACTGAAAATACAGTCGCTACCATATCAAATATAATTAAAGGAATTGAATCTATAAGCCATGAAGTAAATACGATGGGTCAGAAGATTAAGGAACAGAGTGAAATGTTTAATGAAACCAAGCAGGTGTGGGATAGCACTGAAACACTGTCACGACAAATACTTAATTCAGTTGAAGACCAGAAAGAAGCAATTGATGAAATAGTGAGATCAATCAATACCATTAATTCATTAACACAGGTTGTTGCAGGCACAGCAGAAGAGATGAATTCAAGTGCTGAGAATTTAGCTTCAATGGCTCAACAACTCAAGGCAATGCTTGAATATTTCAAATTGTAAATATTCTTCATTTACATGTTAAGTTTTTTGCCAGCAACACACCAGACCATATCTGCAATTGTTACCGCGGATGGTATCAGGTAGCTGAAATTCAAGAATCCATGTATCATCCCTTTTGCCTGTATGCATATTGATTGTATACCTGCTTCAAGTAAAAACAGGTTATACATTTCACCCTGATCACGTAAAGGGTCATGTTCAGCTGTTATAATAATAGCTTCTGGGATTCCTCCAGGGTTTTGATGAAATATTGGGAACATATAAGGGTTAACAAGATCCTTAGCTGAAGAAAGGTAAAGCTCCGTAAACCATTTCATTGATGCTCTGGTTAAAAAAAATCCATCTCCAAATTGCCGTACTGATTGTGAACATACATCAGGTGCCACAACTGGATAAAATAGTACCTGAAGTTTGGGTAATTCTACACTGGTATCTTTACATCGCAGGCAAGTTACTGTGGCTAAGTTGGCGCCAGCGCTGTCGCCTGCAACGGCAATTTTTGAAGGATTAATATCAAAGTTTTTAGCATGATCTTTAATCCATCTAAATGAATGGTATGCATCATCAACAGCAGCGGGGAATTTATGTTCTGGAGCTAATCTGTATTCAACTGAAATGACTTTACAGCCTGATGAATTTGCAGCCTTTCTGTATACATGATCAAAAAGCTCTATATTGCCAAACATAAAACCGCCACCATGGTAATATATAATAAGTGCATCAGTAGTAGTAAATGGCTCATAAAGTCGGCAAGAAAGAGAAATATCATTGTAGGTTATTTTAAAATCACTGGTTGATTTTACATCTTCTTTGATCTGCCTTTCAATACCCATATCCATCAATTTGCGGGCCTGTTCAACGGTCAAACTGCTTAATTCAATATTTTTTAACAATTCCAGAACTTTTTTTACAGAAGGATCTAATGACATTGAAGACCTCCAACTGTTTTTTTGTGTGCGATAGTTACTGTAAAAATTAATGAATGGACATTAATATGTCAACGAAATTTTTTATATTAAAAAACCCTCACTATGGGAAGCGAGGGTTTTCAATATTAATGTTAATTTGAAGTGTTAATCCTGAATAAATAAAAACAATGATTCAATAAACTCAGGGTCTTCTTTATCTATAACTTCGATTATATGTTTGTGAAGCCTTTTTTTATGCTCGCCAAAAATGCCACGTTTTTTCTTGAATGATTTTGCAAATGCAATTGATTCCTTCATGAGTTCCTCTACATTGGCGCAGGCTTTTTCAATCACATGGTGTTCGGCAAGCTCAGGTGCTCCTACACGCCTGCCGGTGAGTTTCATCTCATTGAATTTATAGTAGGGAATAGCTTTTTTAACAAACGCGATCATACCTGGCAAAAATGGGATTCCTAAATCAACTTCAGGAAAGCAGAAAAATCCTCTGTCTGAGCGCATGAATCTGAAATCGCACGCACATGACAGGATTGCTCCATTGCCAAATGCATGCCCGTTTATGGCTGCAACAACCGGCATGGGTATAAGCAGTAAGCGCTTAAACACATTATTCATGCCATACATGAAATCTTTGATTGCCTTGAAATCTTTTTCCGCCATGCGTGGCATCAGCCATTCAATATCAACACCTAAACTGAAATTCTTTGCATCACTTGATGTAAGCACAATACCATTAATTTCCTTATCAGCTTCAATTTCATCCAGAGCCTGCAACATTGCCTGTGCAAACATCACGTTATGGCGGTTTTCTGTCGTGTTCATGGTGATAATTGCTATGTTTTCATCCTTTTTCCATTCTACAATGGCCATACAAGTACCCCCTTTAGTTTTAAATTTAGTTATTATTTACTGCATATTCTAAAAGAGCCTTTGGAAAAAAAATCTTTTAAATCCTGCGGCAGGATATCCTGTAAAACATACAATAGTTCGCTGCAGTCTTCATCACATACTATCTGGTTTTCCCTGTCTTTGAAATTATACTTATTCCAGTTTAAGCAGCGTGCATGTGTCATGATAGATGTAAATATTTTTTCCATGAATGTGGTCTCGGCATCCCAGACCAGATCTAACTCATAATAATAGTCAAGCTGTGTACCCACAGGCTGAAATCCCCGCTGAAAGGCCGTATCAATTATCTGATGCCAGATACGTTCCTGGCACAGATACACAGAGCTATCGTACATATTTTGTAACATATAGGGTGTTGCCATATCTGACACATTGGTATAGTTTTGATAAACTGCAAGTACTATAGCATAACAACGTTATGTCCTGTCAAGGATGTTTATACCGACAAAAAATTGAATTGATGAATTCTTTAATTATTTACTACAGTCACATCCTTATCATAATTGTATTGAGAAGTAAGGGAAAGATTATTATAATCACTATCTTCATGGCTGTTATTTTGATGGCAGTGTGTAATCAAAAATTACAATAAATGCAAAAAAAGGGGCTTTTGTAGCCCCTTTTTTGTAAAAGTCAATTGAATCTATAGAGCAGAAACCTTCACATTTTCTTTTACCAGCTTTTCTGCCAGAGCAATCTTTTCCTTATTGTCTTTGGTTAATAAAGCTTCCATTTTGTCAATCTGCCCTGCTACCTGATAAGCATTGCTTGAAACTAAAAGCAGTGGGATATTCTTTTCAGCTGCTTTTGAAATGATGTTTGAAGGCGGTAGAATATTGTTGGTTAAAATGATACCAACAGTATTTGTTTCAAGTGCAGAGATGATGATGTCACTTCTGTCGCCGCTTGTTATCAAGAGCTTGCCTTCTTTATTGAAAAGAGGATTTCGTAGAGCTTCATTTACTGACATAGCACCTAAAAATACATTTTTTACAACCTTGTTTAACCCGGCCTCACCAGCTATTACTTTTGCAAATAAGGACTCTGACAGGTAATCCATGGTGAAGTACGTAAGGTCAGCTGCGTAAGGAATCATTCCTAAAATTGGAACGCCCATTTTTTCAATTTTATCTGCATAGGTGCTCTTGAAATCATCTAAATCATGAATCTTGTTGATGATTACACCTAAGAAATTGATATCGCTTGTATCAACATACTTTTTGAAAAGTGTAATGTCATCAATAATAACATCATCGTTGCCGCCAACAATGAGAACAAGCTTGGCATCAAGTGATTTTGCTACAGTTATTGGATCCAGATATACTGAAACGCCGTAGGCTAAGTCTTTGCCACCTTCAATAAAGAGGACTTCACGGTTTTTGGCAATTGATTTTGCCACTTCCTGAAGCTTTTCTTTAATCCGAGCTTCATCATACACATAGCGCAGCTTGGCATGCTCAAATCCAATGGTCATATCTTCAGGATTTTCTTCCAGGCCAAAAAGATTAGTCAGAAGTGCAGCATCATAGTCCCATAACCGTTTTTTCCTGTATATCAGTCTATCGCCAAAGGGCTTCATATATGCTACTTCCTTGCCCATTGCTTTTGCCAGACCAGTGAAAATGGTTGTTTTACCGGCGCTTCTTCGTGTACACGCAAATACTATTTTATTCATAATTACACCTCACTTACGATTTAGAAATTATTATCCTGACGTCTACAGCTTTAAGGCCTTTGCCCTGCTCATAGACAACGACAGGATTAATCTCGATATCTGTGATTCGCGGTATCTTCCTTATGATTGTTGCAACTTTAATAATTGTGTCAACAACAATATCAATATCCTTCTGCTCTTCACCGCGAACGCCTAACAGTAATGGATATGAACGTATTTCAGAAAGCATTGAGCGTGCTTCTTTCTTATTCATTGATGCAGCCCTGAATGCAACGTCTTTCATGACCTCAACGTAAATGCCACCCAGACCACACATAACA
The DNA here is from genome assembly GCA_029907515.1 of Spirochaetota bacterium. Taxonomy (GTDB): domain Bacteria; phylum Spirochaetota; class UBA4802; order UBA4802; family UB4802; genus UBA4802. The sequence goes on from JARYLT010000050.1 coordinate 20,358, forward strand.
ATAGGACCTAACTGTGGGTCTCTGCGGGCACCTATGATGAGTTCAACACCCTTTTGAACCATTTCGCATACTTCAATGCCATCTATGACTGCATCTTCCTTATATGCGCGGCAGTTCTTCATAATAGCTTCATATGCATCCATTACTTCCTGTTTATTCAATATGTCTAATGCAACGCCGCCAGCATCAGATTTGTGTAAGATGTCACGAGAAACAACCTTCATAACAACCGGGTAACCTATCTGTTCAGCAAATCGTACACATTCGTCTATTGATTTGCCAATACCTGCGCCTGGTATCATGACGCCGGAAGCTTTCATTACAGCCTGGCCTTCATTTGCAAGCAGGAATGTTCTTCCGTCAGCAAGTGCACCATCGATAATCTTGTTGATAGTAGCTATGTCTATCTGTGCATCGTCAACGCTGTCATCGCGCTCGACTAACATGTTGGTGTATTTATACAACGCACCCATGCATGATACCGCTTCGTACACTTCAGGGAAAACCGGAACATTCATTTTACGCAGTTGAACTACTGCATCTTCAACTACTTTGCCACCAACTATCGCATACGCAACAGGCTTACCGCTGGCCAAATGCTTGCCGTAGGTATCTCTGATCATTGGTGCTAAGTTTTCAGCATCAAATGTAGCTGTTTCACAGTACAATGCCAGAGTTGCGTGCATGTCTTCAGAACGTGTTGGTGCGGTGAGTGCCAGGTCATAATCTGCAGCTTTTGCTCCACCGGTAATGTCTACCGGGTTTTTGGTTGAACCAAAGTCAGGTGTTGCCGGACCGAATACTTCTTTTAATACTAGCTGGTCGTCATACAGTTCAACACCATATTTTTCACATGCGTCAGTAGCCATAACACCTATACCGCCACCATTGGTAACAATAACAGTATTCTTGCCTTTTGGACGTGGTGAATATGCTAAGAACTTACACCAGTTAAATGCTTCCTGTAAGCTTTCAGCACGCAGTAACCCTGTCTGTCGTGCAATAGCATCAAAGATTTCATCTGAACCAGCCAGTGAACCAGTATGGCTTGCAGCAGCCATTGCACCACGTTTTGAGCGGCCTGATTTTAATACAACAATTGGTTTTAACTTTGTTGCTTCGCGAACAGCTTCAATAAAACGTTCACCATCTTTTACGCCTTCAATATACATCAAAATAACTTTTGTTTCCTGATCGCGCATGACGAAATCTAAACAGTCTGCTTCGTCAATATCTGCTTTATTGCCCAATGATACGATAGCGGATAATCCCATGTTTTCAACAGCAGTTTTTCCTATCATTGCTATTCCCAGTGCACCACTCTGGGTAAGGATGGCAACATTGCCTCGTAAAATATCTGTGGCAGAGAATGTTGAATTATAATTACCTGATGCAGAGTATACGCCAAAGATGTTTGGGCCAAGTACCCGTGTTCCTTTGGAATTGGCATATTCCACAATCTTGTGTTCCAGTTCAACCTCGCCAACTTCAGAGAAGCCTGAGGTAATAATCTGAACATGTTTTACACCCTTATCAGCGCATTCTTTAACTGCATCAAATGCAAACTTTGCAGGAACACAGATGGTTGCTACGTCAATTTCATCTTTAACATCTGAAATGCTTGGGTAGCAATTAACGCCTAAAATTGCACCACCTTTTGGGTTTATTGGATAAATTTTACCCTTAAAACCACCCTGAATGATATTTCTGGTGATGCTGAACCCAATTTTGCCTGGTTGGGATGAAGCACCAACTATTGCAACACTTTTGGGCTGGAATAAAGAAACAATACTATCCTTTTTTGCTTTCATTGTTCATCTCCCCTAAATTCCATCTTCAATTCATATACTCCTGCGCTACTCCTCTTTTCTATATTGAATCCCATTTTTTCAAATAGATGCAGCATGGGCTTGTTTTCCACAAGCACTTCTGCAGTGAATCCCAGCAAACCATTTCTCTTTGCTATCTGAGTCAGATATGATAACAGTACCTGACCAATGCCCTTATATTGATAATCATCACGCACAGCAAATGCCACTTCTGCCCAATGCTGAAATTCCTGTATACCGTATTGACCAACGCCGACCACAACTTCTTTTTCATTTTGTTCAATCACAGCTAAAATCACCAACTCCTTGGTGTAATCAATTATCACCATCTCCTGCAGCCGCTCATGAGGCATGTCTTTGCGTGTTGATATAAAACGCCTGTAGAGGCTCTGGTCGGATAGTGAATAGAAAAAGTCCTTTAAGAGTTCTTCATCGCTGATCTTGACAGGACGCAGTTTAAGCTTGATGCCTGTCTTTGTGGTACGGTATGTTTCAAGGTGTTCCGGGTACTCGCCTTTTTTACCGGGTATGAAAGCCTGGTCACGATAGATAAGACCATTTTTCTTGGCTTCTTCTATAAGCCATGGCCTGAATTTGGGATGAGCTATCGCTATTAAATCCATAGCCCGTTCCCTGATGTTCTTGCCATGAATATAGGCTATCCCATACTCGGTTACCACATAATGAACATCACCACGATTAAGTGTAATGCCGGCACCTTCCGGTATAAACGGCACAATACGTGATTCCTGTTCATTTTCTGTGGTTGAACGAAGAGTAAGGATAGTTTTGCCACCAGGGGCAAGTATCGCACCTCGCATAAAGTCGGCCTGACCACCTATGCCGCTGAAAAACATTTTGCCCAGCGACTCAGCAGTGGCCTGACCTGTTAAATCTATTTGCAAAGCAGCATTTATTGCAGTCATCCTGCGTTGCTGCGCAATGATGAGCGGATTGTTGGTATAATCAATTGTTTTAAACTCAATAGATGGATTATCATGGATATATTCGTAGGTTGCTTTTGTGCCCATACAGAAAGAGGCAATTGTTTTACCTCGGTCTACTGTTTTTTCAGAATTGGTGATAACACCTGCTTTCATAAGTTCAACAAGACCATCGGTAAGCAATTCAGTATGAACGCCTAAATTCTTTTTGGTGATAAGGTGCTTTAATATAGCATTGGGCATCCTGCCATAGCCAACCTGAATAGTATCACCATCTTGAATGATCAATGAAACATATTTGCCAATACGGTTGGATATTTCATCAGATACTTTAGATGTGAATTCTAGAATGGGTTCATCATACGGAACAACAAAGTCAACATCCTTGATGTGAATGAATGCATCACCGTGAACACGTGGCATGTATTTATTAACCTGTACAACCACAAGCCGTGCACTTTCCACTGCTGTTTTTACAATATCAACACTGACACCCAAACTGAAGAAACCATGCTCATCGGGTAATGATGTCTGAACCAGTGCAACATCTATCTCAATGATACCTTTTCGCAGTAAATTTGGTACATGCGAAAGGAAAATGGGGGTGTAGTCTGCTATACCCTGATTTATTGCATCACGGGTATTGTTGCCAATAAAAAAAGAATTATGTCGGAAATTTTGTTTAAATTTTTCATCAGCGTAAGGCGCAACGCCTAACGTCCACACATGGATAACTTCAGTATCAAAGAATGCCTTGGGGTATGATTTTACATATTCAACAAGTGCATTGACTAAATACTGGGGCTCGCTGCAGGCTGTTCCAATGAAGATTCGGTCGCCCCTGTTGATGTGGCTGTAGATCTTCTCTTCTGGAAGAAACTTTTCGGGATACATCCTTTTAAAATCTTCCAGTTTTGCAGTATTCTGCTCCATAACCCCCCTTTCAATCTGCCATATTTACATTAAAGCAGATTGTATGTAAAATATTTTAGCAAGTAATTCTGTCAGTTCAAATTTTTATACTAAATATAATATATCATAAATGATGTTCAAAAATTGACAATTATAGTAATATTCTATCTATCAATTTTTGATAAGTCAAGATAGAAATACAAAATAAACAAGATATCCAAACAACAAAACTACCTTTCAAAATGTTTCAAAAAATTTGTTTGAATTTGAATCAGATTATGTAGCCTATTAATATAGATAAATAATATAATCATTTTGATTAGTCAATTTGTAACTTTTCGTTAATTATATTTTTTATAATTACATAAAAATTATTGTTTTTAGTGACATAATTTATTATGTTCTTGCAAAATTTATAAGGACATGTTAAATATTTAAAATTAATAGATATTTGCATTATGCAAAATTTTAATATTTTAAAAAAATTTTTCTTGAATTTACTTATAGGTAAACTAAAATGACTCTAGAACCAAAATATAAGTATGGTGGTATTCTAATTGTAGAAGCTGATAAAAAATCAGGAGAAAAGTTTGATATAATAGCTGCACAACTGGAATCAGGAAATTGTCCATTTTGGGATTACTTTTGTGGATTAAAACGCAAATATGAAGAATCTCTTAGGAAGAGAATCTTATTGAAAAAGGATGATCAAATTAATTTTAGCAAATTACAACAATACTTTGATAAATTTTGTAGAACAGGGCCTTGGAATAATGAAAGGCAAATCAAAAAGATTGAAGATGGCTTTTTTGAATTTAAAATTATGGAAACTGGTCTTCGAGTAATTTTTTATTATGATAAATTGAATAAGGGTGTGATAATATTGACTCATACATTTTTAAAGAAAAAAGATAAAGTTAAGGTCAGCCTTTTCTTCAGAGGAAGACAGATGGAACACTTGGATTTGGGAAGAAAGGTCTTAGATAGATTTATTACCGATACACAGAATGACGCTCAAGTGGAAAAAGAGCCGAGCCTGGAA
>JARYLT010000051.1 GCA_029907515.1 Spirochaetota bacterium
AGCAGAATAAAACTTTGGTGTATGCGATGAAATTTCTGCTATTGAAGCCAGATATGTTATGTGCTCGCCAACACGTAATGAATCAAGCCAGAACTTAAACTTTTCATAACACACTCGTTCAATATTACGCCGCTCTTTATACCTGCCAATACGGAAATACTGCTGAATGGGAATGAATACTGATTTAAGATTATCGTTTTTCTGGTAATCTAATATTTGCTCTGGCACAAATGTGGTTTTTACAAAGTGCTCAATATGTAGCGATAATTCTGGATGTTTTTGATACAGTGGCCACTCATAAATTATTTTTAAAGCCTTTGAGGCCAATGGACTGGTAGCAAATGTTGATGTTGCTTTAAAAAAAACATCTTCTTTAATTGGACAAATTATCCCTTCGGCGGCAACAAGGCTATTGCTATTGTGATCAATCACATTTTTTAGAATGATTCCTCCATCATACTGAAGAAAAACACCCTGTTGCCTTTTTTTAAGGTTATTATTAATTCTTAAAAGTATGGTTCCCTGTGTGATAGTATCTATAGCATCTATTTTTTGCCAGAATGATTCCATAATTTACTCAACACATTAGATACATATGTATTTAATAGAATTACAATATTTTCAATACAATATTATTATGCGATAGTTGCTTTTATTAAAGCTTGCTTTAAATCATCGAAAGTAAACGGTTTAACAAGATACCACGAAAATCCATATTGTGCATAATCTGCAATAGCACTGTTATCAGCATATCCGCTCATAACAATTCCTTTTAGTTTTTCCTGAATCTTCTTCATCTGGGCAAAAGCATCCACCCCACTTATGCTTCCGGGAATAGTAATATCAACCAGTACACAATCAAATGGTTTACCCCGTTCTTTTGCTGTAAGTATTTTATTTATTGCATCATCACTATGGTTTGCCGTGTCATACGTACATCCTAATATATCCAGCATCCCTGCTGTAACATCCAGTATCTCCTGCCTGTCGTCCAGTATTAATACATGTGCACTGATTGAATCAACACGCGCATTATGAGTTTCATTAACAGAAACAGTACCTTTAATTTTTGGTAGATACACTGTAAATTCTGTTCCCTTATCCGAAGATGATACTGTGATGGTACCACCATGCTGTCTGATTATGGATAACGATGTGGTAAGCCCCAACCCTGTTCCTTTTTCTTTTGTCGTAAAATAAGGGTCAAAGATTTTTGATATATGTTCCTGGGGTATTCCTTTTCCGGTATCAGAAAACTTAATCATAACATATTCGCCGTCAGGAAGTTGCAATACATCATGTTTAAGTTCTACTTTTTTTACTGTAACTGTTAACACTCCACTCTTGTTCATAGCCTGTATTGCATTTAACACTATATTTCTAAAAACATGCGAAATCTGATGTTCATCAAAATCAAAATTTTCTATGTTGTCGTCAACTATGTATTCAACTTTAACGCTACTTCCATGTGTCATAAAATCAACAGTATCATAAATTAACTGAATTATATTGCCTTCTTTTTTAATTGGCTTGCCGCCTTTTGCGTAGGTTAACAGCTGCCCAGTCAATGATTGAGCTGATTTCACAGATTTTTTAATACCATCAATTATTTCTAATACATCATTCCCTTTAGTATTTTTTAACAGCATCAATAATGCTATTTCAGCATTGCCCATTATTGCAGTAAGGATGTTATTGAAATCATGAGCAATCCCTGCAGCCAGTATTCCTAATGTTTCAAACTGTTGCAGTTTTATAAGCTCATTTTGCATTGCAAGCATGTCGGTAATATCCCTGATTATTGTAACGGCCCCAATAATAGTATTTTCTATTTCAATTGGCGAAGAAGCTACAGACACATCTATTGTTCTATTATTACATTGGCATTTAAGATGGTAATACACAATGGGTTTTTTCAAGCTAATACATTCAGCAATAGGGTCCACCAGGTTTTGTTTATTTGATTCTGTAAAACTAACAAAAGATTTAACATCCTTCCCCAAGGAAATCGAATTATTAAATAATACATCTGCCTGCTTATTGGAAAGAATGATGTTCCCTTTATCATCAGTGCTTATGAATGCATCGCCAATTGATTGGATAGTAATAAGCAACCGTTCCTTTTCAAGAAGCAATTGTTCCTGAGTTTTTTTATGCCAGTACAATTCATCTTCAAGCTGCTGCGTTTTTATTTTTACCTGCCTGCGTAATGAAGCATTCCAGGCAATAATACCAATTATTACAAGCAATCCGCCAAATAGCAATACCGTCAGGATATACCAGAATTCTTTTTCTTTGTAAAATGGTCGTGGTGCAAGTGAAATCCATCTCTGGTAAATAGCACGTCTTTTACTTTCAGGTATTGAATTCAAAGCTTTTGAAATAATTGAAAAAAGCACCGGATCATCATTGCGAACACCTATGCACAAGTTCCAGTCATATCCCACAGTACCTGCAATACGTAAATTTGTAATGCCATAGGTATCTACCAGATATGATACTGTTGAAAGTGAGATAATCATTGCATCATATTCACCAAAGGACAATTTCATCAAGCCTTCGGTTTCGTTTTTCACGGTCTCGATAGTAAATGATGGATATTTCTTTTTAATAAAATCAATGACCGCATAACCCTTCACTGCTGCAATTTTCATCCCAGCTAAATCATCCAGGTTATTAACTTTTGTATTGGATTTTTGCACAACAATAACGTTGGGAATGCGTACATACGGCTTTGTAAACTGTAAATACGAATGGCGCTCAGGAACATCCTGGATTGAAAGAACAATATCCACTTTCCTATCTTTAGCTGCCTGTAACACATCTGCCCATGATTGTATTGTTGCTACCGTGAACGTTACTCCAAGCTTTTTACTGATCTCATCCAAATAATCATGGCTTAAGCCTATATGGTTACCATCATGGTCAGTAAAATCAATGGGTGGATAATCGGGACAGGGTGCTGCAATAACTGGTTTTTTTAATGATTGTATATATTTTGTCTCTTCAGGAGTCAAATGTAGAGAGTTAGTATCTTCTGATGAACAGCTTATGATAAATACTATTATTAATATATATGCTATGCTATTCATGCATATATTTAATTTTACTGTACAGCATGTCAGTAGGTTTTTCATATCATACTTTCATATAATATAACGTGAAAGATAGCAAGATTAATTTCACCTGTCAATGTAATAATGAGATATGAATAGCTTGCGTTTTCAAAAATTTTAATGTATAATTTCCCCATAGTTTGTAAGGCTCTAAAATATGCTACCATTAACTGCTTGAAAAATATTCAAACAATGTATCCCCATAATTATGGGAATGTGCTTTTTTAAGCTAATGCAAACAGGTGCAAACATATAAGGCCGTACCTCCTGTTCGGCTGATGTTATATTTTTTCTATCTGGAAATTAACCATTTCTAAGTATGAAACCACATTACAAGCAGCCTGTGGAAAAAATCGAAAAATATTTTTAAAAGACCTTTATATTCGTGGAAGACAGCAATATCACAAGAATAGAATAAACGATGTAATACTAGTCATTGGAGTTGTAAGTAATAATTATGTATCTGGTAGGATTCCACACAAAATTAGACTTGACTTCACAATAGTTGTCAGTACCCAAATAGAAACTAATTTTTAAAAACATATTAACAAATTATATGTTTTAGAGGGTAACATGAAAAAAATATTTTTTATGTTTTTATTTTTTACATATTTACTTTCAGGTTTAGGATTTACTGAAAATAATATAAAAAAAAGAGAGGTACAGGTCAAACCCAATGTACAAAATGTTGATATTGAATTTAATGGTGAGTATTTAAAGGGTTATCTTTTTATTGTAGACGCAAGGACCGATGAAGAAAAATTAAAAAATTTTAATGAAAGAAACGCTAATGGATCAGTATTTATTTTTTTTCAGGGACATGCACAGAGAGCTGATGATGCTTATAAATTTACAAAGGAACTTGCATTAAAATCAAAATCAGGTATTACTATAGTTCCCTTGTGTGATACACCTTTTGGGAAGAATAAAGATTTAAGAGGTGATAATGGAAAGGAAATTATATTATTTTATTTAATTAAACATGCTCTTAAATCTTTAAACATGAATGTTGATGAAGAAATTCAATGTAAAGATATTAAAATTGATGGCAAATCTTTTGTTGACTTAACAAATTCAATAAAAGTTAAACTTACAGCCATTGGATGGAGTCATGGAGGCCTGTTAGCTCGCCGAATGGCAAGCAAATATACTTCATTTGAAAATCTTATACAAATATGCCCTGCTGGATTTACACAATGGCCAGATAATTCCTGTCTGGCAAGCTGTTGTGTATTGTCATCCTTTAACTGGGAAAGTTTACGTATTGGATTTACTGAAACATTTAAAGGGCATTTCTGTGATGTAATGGGTGCAGGTTGGGGAATAACGAAGGGTTTAACCGGTGATACAGCGAGATCATGTAATTCATGTATTTATGGCAATTTCAATATTTTAAAGATATTAAGACCATATAAGGATATAGCTGACGTAACTTTATATGCTGATGATAATAATTTCCCTGTGGTAAATAAAAAACATATACTTGTAATATTTGGGGAGGATGATTCACTCTTTGATGATGAGAAATTGTTGAAGTATGATAAAAATAGCGAAATAATAAAAGAACAATTTTTTAGTAAATACTATGAAAAATCGGTTATATCTAATACAAAACTTGATGTCAGGATTTTGCCAGGTAAACATATTGGCCCCATAACTCATTATGATATTTACGTTGATAGTATAGTAACTTTTTTGGATGAAAAATTAATTTAATAATAATTAATAACCCACTTGCAGAAAGGCAAACAAATACCTGTAAAACATATTAAACAATAAAAGATTAATTTTGAATAATCACAAAAAGTCATAGTAGCAGGAGTAAACAAAGAGGTAAAGGAAGCAGTGTTTCAAGAAAATAGAACTCATGAGAGGATAGATCTTTTGATAAAAATGAATATCCTGCTACAGAACTTGAATAAGCAAGAATGAAGCATACAGGAAACTGGTACTGGTGGTAGAAGATCAGCTACAATAAAAGGCATTTACAATACATATTAAAAATAATATTTAAATTCTGCTGCAAGTGCAGGCTTATTGTCAAATGAGGAAAAATCTGAAAGATTGTTGCCAGCAACTATCGCATATAACATATAGAACGTCAGATCACAATCTTCCACTATATTATACACTACTGACGGTATAAGCATTACACCATGCCCCTCAAAATCAAGAATAGATGTTGCACTGGCGCTGAAAAGTGAAGCTCCAGAAAAACTTACCGTTAACCCTGCATAATGCCTGTTATATGTCAGGAAATGATATGCAAGCGTACGGTACCGCTGTTCATTCATGCCGTAGATAAACGTTTCAGAATATGCCTGATACAATTTATCGTTTTTAGTCAAACAGTAGCCATTATAAAAATACTCCAGCAGGATACTGAAACCACTTTCAAAAGAATAATCATAGCCTGTACCTGCGATATAGTATGTACTATCGCCATCTTTATTAACCAAAAAACTTCCACGAAGCAAACCATCATACACTGGCAGTGCAATATCTGCGCCACCAATATTTCTTTGCATAATTTTTCCAGCAAGTAGTGCAATCTCGGTATTACCAAACACTACCTTGTTACGCAAAAGGTACACCGAATTACCAAAACTATCACCAAACTCATTGTTCTTTCGTTGAGGTACATAGACAAACCCAACTTCAAAAAAATGTGCAGGGTATAGCTCAAAACGCAGGGCGTCCACCCCCTTTGTCTCTTCTGCTCCTTCAATAGATAGCGGTGACATAGGGTTTACAATATCAAGCGGATTCCATATTTTCCCGCTTCCAAAACGTACCAGTTGCCTTCCTAAAGTGATGGTTGCTTTCCCAATAATACATTTGGCAAATGCACGGTGCAGCTTTAAGCGATAGTAACCAGTATCGTTGCGATAATCATAATAATCTGTATATAATTGATCATAGGAAAATCCAATCCATGTTGCATCAAATGTTTTGCTTTGTGTGTAATTGGATATGATAAATTCATTATCAATATCAGCATGAAATACAATATTCTGGCCAATATCACAATGGGGTGAAAGGCGAACTCTGTTAACATCGGTTACAAGCAGCTTTTCTTTTTGTGTGTAATCTTCAGAAAAGTATTCATCAGTTTTGTATCCAATAAAAAGATTTTTATAATATCCAGAAAGTGAAAAATTTAATTGTTCGTTTTGGGAAACATCCTGGGCATATAACTGAGTAATAATAGTAAGTAAAAAATAAAATACGCCATGTAATACATAAGCACAATGATTGCTTTTCACGTTCATGTTTTTCCCTTGAAAATAGGATTTTGAAAAAATTGTTAAAATAAAAGTATGTTAATCAACTCATATTATCGTTAGATTATTTTATTAGTTGATTATTGTTTCTTCATTTGATATATTGAAATAATAATAATTCAAGAAAAATTGTATACAATATTATTTAACAGGAAAAATCATGAACAGATGGAACGATTGGTACGAGCAGGGTTTACGCGATTTTGAAAAAGCTAAGCTAGATTTAGAGTATAATTACTATGAGTGGGCCTGTTTCAGTTTTCAGCAAGCTTCAGAAAAAGTTTTAAAGGCCTTAGCATTACACAATGGTTTTACAGTATGGGGACATTCACTCAATGAAATCATTAAGGTATTATCAAAAAATATTTCCATTACTGATGAAGTAATGGAAAAGGCAAAACTTCTTGATATATATTACATTCCAACACGCTATCCTAATGGATTTGCTTCTGGAAAACCAGCGGATTATTTCACTAAAAAACAGGCATTGGAGGCTCTTTATGCGGCAGATACTATCATCAGGTTCTGTGAAGGCTTTCTCAATAAATCAGAATGATATTCTCCATAGTGTAAAGCAGACTAGCTATAAAGCTAAGGAATTATTTTCTGAAATTGAAGAGATATGGCTTTTTGGTTCTTGTGCCACTGGAAATTCAACAGGAATGAGTGATGTGGACATATTAATCGTTGCAAATTATGACATTGCAAATCCTATTGAACGAATTAAACCATACTATTTTTTCTTCAGTGATTGTCTTGATATTGCCTGTGACATACTTGTGATAAAACCAGAAGAGAAATCTCTTTATGGCAATATTTTATCCACTGCTGTTCGTTTAGTATAATTATTTTTTTTATTTATTTTTTCTCTTCACCAAAGTATCTTTCACAATCATTCCATCAATTATGTTAATAAGCCTGTGTGCACGTTTCATAACCATGGGGTCATGGGTGGAAAAAAGAAACGTTATTTGCTTTTCTTTATTCAGGTGTTCCATTAAATCAAGAAGTGCACTTCCTGTTTTCTGATCTACATTGGCAGTGGGCTCATCTGCTAAAACTATCGCCGGGCTTGAAACAATAGCACGTGCTATTGCCACACGCTGCTGCTGCCCGCCAGATAGCTCGTGGGGAAGTCGGTGCATTTCATCTTTTAAGCCTACAAGCTCCAGTACTTCGGCAGCTTTTCTTTTACGGTTACTATCGCCCATGCCCTGTAAAAGAAGGATGTACTCCACATTTTCCAGTGCTGTCAATACCGGGATAAGGTTATATGCCTGAAATATAAACCCAATTTTAAAAAGGCGCAGGCGCGATAGTTCCTTTGGACTGAGCTTTGAAATATCAGTGCCTTCTATATATACATTTCCCTGTGTGGAATAATCCAGTCCGCCAATGCAGTTAAGCAGTGTGGTTTTACCCGAACCTGAAGGCCCGGCTATTGCTGCAAACTCACCTTTATGCAATGAAAGATGTACGCCACGCAAGGCGTGCACGATTTGTCCATCTGAATGATAATCCTTTGTACAATTGACTACCTGTATAATTTCCATACTACCTTCCGTTGCTATATAAAATGTAACGCATCAATTGGTTTTATTTTTGCAGCCTTATATGCCGGATACAATGATGCAACAATTGTGTTAAGTAGAACAATGACAGTTGCTACAATACTGTTTGTTGCTGTTAAAAATGGATAAATAGTAGTACCTGTTCCCCACACGCGCATTGATTCACTGTAAAAGGCAAAGTTTATACCTGTTGTGGCAGTTATAGCAACAAGCAGATACGTAATGACAATGCCAGCAACAATACCAAGCACTCCTAAACCGCATGCTTCAAGTATGACAATGGCGGCAATCCATGATGGCTGTGTGCCAATTGATTTCATTATGCCAATTTCACGGTATCGTTCCATTATTGCCATGATCATGGTATTGGCAATGGTGAAAATAATTGAAATAAATATTATTGCTAAGAATACATACATCATCGTGTCAAAAAGTTTTATGGCCTGCACAATGTTTGGTGCCATCTGTTTCCAGGTAAGCACTTCAAGGTCTGCTGTATCCAGTGAATTAATTGTTGAAGCAACACTATCAGCAAAATCTTTATCCCTGCAGCGGACTATAATTTCGGATATAGCATTCCCAAGACCCGAGATTTCCTGCGCTTTACGTATACCTGTATACACCACGTATTTATCAAAGCTTTCAATGGGCGATTGGTATAGCCCTTTGACAATAAATGCATGAGCCGCAAGCACTCCATCTTTATCCTGCAGCATCACCACACATTTATCGCCAATGCCAATGCCAAGCTTTGTTGCAAGTGAACGTGAGATAAGTATATCATTGTTTGAACTGTCCGTAATATATGAATGGATATCGCTACCAGCATATTCAAATATATTTGAGACACACTTTTCTTCTTCGGGTTCAATACCCATTACCAGCACACCCTGCGAACTGCGGCTTGACTGCACCATAGCTTCAAACTTGACACGCTGCCCAATACACGCCACGCCCTGTATATTTTTAATTGCATTGCACAAATCTTTTGGCATGAATGATAATGATAGCTTCATATCATTGAAAAAACCTTTTTTATGTATAGCCACATGCCCCAGTGAAGTGTTAATGGTATTTTCAAGCATCTGCCTGTTAAAGCCATTCATGATTGCCATTGAAAACATCATCACCACAAGCCCCACCACAATGGATGAAGCAACAATGAGTGAACGGCGTTTATTCCTGAATACATTGCGCCAGCCAATCATTAACACTATTTTTACATTCTGCATCCGTATCATACGTTTTTACCTGATTAAATGTGGCGTATTGCTTCAACAGGATGAAGCTTGCTTGCACGCCGTGCAGGAAAAATACAAAACAAAAGTGACACTATCATGGTCAGCACAGCAGTAACCACAGTATTGGCGATAGTTACTGTAGCAGGGAATATGGTTGTGGTAATACCCCACACCGCTATCTCTTCAGAATACTGTGAGTAATCAATAGGATGCACCGTAAAATAATAGGAAATCCCAGCACCCAAGGCAACACCCAGAAGCACGCCAATGACTGTAATGAAAAATGTTTCAAGTATAACCAGTGCAACAATCTGACCTGGCGTGGTACCCACTGCTTTCATGATGCCAAGCTCACGTGTGCGCTCATACACTGACATCTGAATGGTATTGAGAATACCAAAGGCCACCACCAGAAACAGCATAAGGTCAAAAAGATAACCACTGACATCATCCATGATTATAAACTGCACAAGCTCAGGCATTAGCTTTTCCCATCCCAATACCTCTACGTTATTTGGCAGTTTTTTTGAAAGTGAAGAGGTAATAGCATCAATGTTATCTATCCGTGAAGCTTTAATGACATAGGCGTGAATGTAGCCCATCATGCTGAACGTTTCATCAGCCTGTTTCAGAGGCATCTGCAACAAAAATTTATCATATTCAGGATTTCCACTTTTAAATATACCAGCAATGGTAAGATGTTCAGCTGCAATGGAACCATCAAACCCCTGTGAAATAATGGCAATAGTATTGCCAACGTCAACCTTTAAGTTTTGAGCCAGGGTGGCACCTATCACTGCATGGGTGCTATCACTATCGCTCAGGTAGCGGCCTTTGATAATGCATTTATACAAGCCACACACCTGCTTTTCGCGCACAGGCTCAACACCCTGTATCATGACGCCTTTTGTTGTCCCACCTTTTGCAATAAGGGCATCACACATAATACGTTTGCAGTAAGCACGTATATGTGTATTACTGGATAGCGCCTTTTCTATGGATTCATCTGCTTCAAATGCATAATCAATTGTTTTATTTTCCCAGTATCCTTTTTCATGAATATGAATATGCCCCATAACAAGGCCAGTTGCATCTTCTATCATCTGGTCGTGGCCACCTTTGGCAAACGCATTGAGCAGAATAATCATGGCACAACCCACAACAATAGTGCACAGCGTAAGTATTGTACGACGTTTATTGCGCCATACATTGCGCCATGCTAACATGCTGATTATTTCAAAATCCTTTTTCACTTTTATTATATTCCTTATAAATTCAGCAACTATCTTGCACAGGTCCAAATGACATTGTTGCTTTCAACTCACTCCGCTACATAATGCTTTAATTATGTTTGTAATAAAATTATAACTATCATTTTCTCTGAAGATTCTGAAATGAAAATATATTACCAGGAATCTCAATATCAAACTGAATATCCACTATTTCCATTTTAGTGTAGCGGTCAGGCTCGGTAATCGTTTTCATTATATACACCGTGGGAATTTCCCTGCCACCCAACATCTTTACATTGCTGCAGGTTAACAGTTTGGTCATCTGATTGTGCTCATTATAAAATTCTTCCCTTACTGGCAGCAATTTTGAAACACTGACAAAATACACTATTTTTCCCCACACCACAGCTACATTGGGTTTTGGCACAAGCACCACTTTAAAACATTCAACACCATCAACGGTTTCCCTGCCTTCCAGGGTATGCGTGTAGTCATCAATAAGGCTTGATTGCTTCACAATGTCGTCATTGGTAAAATCTGAACCCATCCACGACTGAAGCATCATGGACGGTGCTATCTTTATTGTCTGCTGCAGTTTTGGCACATAGTGCCACATGTTGTCCTTAATCAAAAGAAAGCGATTACCAGCATCTTTTTTAGGTGCAAGAATTTCAGCAAACGACATCCTTTTTAAACGATTATCATACGATACCAGCTTCAATGTGCGCTCCCACCTTCGTGTTTTTATGGTGATAGCAACTGTTGACCTGGATGTATTGCCACGAATAGCTTTTTCTGATGATTCAATTATTTCTTTTGCAGATTGGGCAAAAACAACTGAAGACACTAAAAGGATTGTTACTATATAGATATACTGTTTCAAGATTATCCTCCACCATAGTATTAATACAAAAAGTTACCACAACCACAATCTAAACAACTCCATTGTCATGTTACTCATGAGTATTAAGAGGTGTAATTCAATACCAATAAAAGTCCACTGTCAATATAAAATTACATTGACTAAAAATTTATATTCTGCAATTTTTTACTATGCAGTAACTATCGCCAATACATTACCGTATGGTTTTATGTGCGATAGTAATTGTTGACACAGTTGATTATGCAGCATTAATACTATGTAATACATAAACTTGATGTAGTATGCTTGATAGATAATTACTATAAAAAATAGATTTCGTTGGGATAATAATAAAACGAATACTTTTACAGCTGGAGGGCAGGCATGTCACAAAACAGGGGGATTCTATTTGCAATTGTTAACAGTATAGCAATAATCCTCATACCTTTATGTATCATTGTATCAATACTCTATGTGCTGCTAACTACGCCTTTGTTTTACACTACAATTCTTAAACGCATAGACATTGTTGGCACCTTTGTTAAAGTAAAAAATCTTGAAATTACACAATCCATTCAGAAAGAAATTGATAATAAGGTTGGCCTTGCATCATATGTACTGACATATCAGGCAGCAAAAAAACAATATGAAGAAGCCAAAAAAGCATATGATATCATAAATAAAACTGAAGAATATGAAAAACTACAAAAGCAGCTTGATGAGATCAAAAATTTATCCTACAGTGATGTAAAACAGGCATTTCCCAATAAACAATCATTTGAAAATAATCAAAAATCAGAGCTGGCAAAAATACAAAGTCAGATTGAATCCATAGAAGAATACCGCAACAAGTATAAGGCTGATATTGCTGCAGCAAAAGAAAAACTTGAGGAAATTGAAGATACATTTGAAGAAGCACAGGATGAATATACCGAAAAGCAGGAAGAAGCAAATGAAATAATACAAAAGCACCAAAACATGTTTGCTTCAAAGCTTAATGATGACTTAGATGTACTAAAGCCTGTTATTACAGACATAATTCATGAAAAACTTATTGATGATAACATTGTTCCACTTATACAAAAATACATTACCTTCTTTACATCGTATAACACAATCAAATCTGAATATATACTGGAACTGACCGATACCAGCAATCCGATGTATCCAAAAAGGGTTACCCAAATTCTTTTACCTGATATCACTATACGTTTGTGGGCAAATGAAAATGGCGTAAAAAAACACATCCTGAGTGATATCCTGGTAGAAGAAATTAAAAAAACGCCAAACCTTAAAAACAGGACTTTTTTAATAGCAGTATTTACATTTGCTGATACTGCAATTGCGGAATTTATGGGGAGTAGCTATCTAAAAAAAGCAAGGTTGTGGTTTGATAACGGGGTAATATATAAACACAATATAGTACTATCAGGTGATACCGCTGACACAGTAATAACTATTATAAAAATTTTTTCATACGGAATATATTTTGTGTATGCTACTGTTATTCTGGTAATACTATATATGCTATTTATTATCTTTTCATCAACGGATAAAATAAAGAAATTCTTATGGCTTAAACGGGTATTGATGTATCCTTCGGCTATAATCCTTTGCATTGGAGTCATTGGCATACTATTGCCAATTTTTTTCATCCATCAGTCTGATACATTATCGCTCATTGCATCGCAGATGTTACGTGAACTGGCATTCAATATATCATTGTGCACTCTGACTCCAATCATGATTTTATTCCTGGTGTTATTACTGTTTGGACTGGTATTCAGAAAACTATATATTACTAAACTATGATTTTTTAACCATAACTATCGCCTCATAATATATGTGGCATCATTAAGAAATTTTGAGTATTTTCAGGCCTGAATGAAGTAATATTATAATACAAAAATACAAAAAATTATTTTGCTTGACGTATACTAAGGCCACATTGTATAATTTAAAAAATTATACATACGGTATGGTGGTGATCACATGAACGACATTATTACCGAAGTTAGGGTGTTTCCCAAGGATAATTTAGGGAAAACTCTGGGGTTTGCCAACATCACTTTGTTGGACAAGTTTGTTGTTAAAAATTTGCGCATTGTAAAAGGGGACAAAGGCATCTTTATTGGTATGCCATCCAACAAGCGCAAAAATGGTGAGTACATTGACCTGTTCTTCCCCATTACTCAGGAAGCACGGGACCTCATCACAAATGCAATAATTGACAAATATAACGAAGTGATGAATACCAGCTACTCAGTGGATAATAAGATTAAAAAATCCTGATACTATGTAGCCCCCTTCGGAAACCGTAAATATGCAGCCACACCACTGCTAGTGCGGCTTTTTGTGTTGTATGGTATACATAAATTTTCTAATAATCTTCTATTGGCGATAGTTACTTGAAAAAACTATTGCTCTATATAGTCTTTTGCTTAAAAGCCAATGACACTAATCCTGACGTAAACGATTGAATACCTGCCTCACAAAATTAGTCATGCGCGTCAGTACAAGTGTACTGATAATAATGTCAAAAAGAACCGGTATTTTTAATCCAGTGCCTCTGAATACGTGAAGCACATCAACTTTGTAGCACAGGAAAAAAGCTGCAAGCAATATAATCACATCTCTGGTTGCTTCTACAGCACGAGTCATTTTCATATCACGGAAAGCAGACATTGAGAAAATGGCCATTATAGCTGCTTCTAATATGATTGCCATGACAAAAAGATTAATTATGTTCTGGATAAGCACATCACCATTCATAATTGCACGACCTCCTTTTCTTTAAATAAAAATATACCATTCCCTGGTACAACTTGTTTATTGTATACATGGATAAATGTAGATGTCAATAATAATTTGTTAATGGGTTACAGGTGCTGGGTGGCATGTGATTTTTTTTAGTATTTCTGGGTGTGGCCCCCAGTAAAACTGGCAACATTGTATTCCTTCTTCCAGGTAAAAGCTGAATGTATAGCCACAACAACGATAGTTATCGGTATTATCTTCTTTATTTAGCGCATTAATAAAATCAAAAAGATAATTATCAATACAAAACGCAATAATCTTTGCTAAAGACATTTTATACACCTTCCTAACATCCATAACAAATTCATACTCATGTTCCAGCAACATAATATGTACTCGTTTCCACCCACCACTATGCCGGGGTCTGTATGACAATCGTGAACACGCTTTCACCTGCATTATTTTGTGTGTCACAACAAAGTTTATAAAATAAATAATAAAGGAAGATACTGGTATTTTATATTTTTCTGCATATACTTTTATTAGTTCAAGGTGTTTGTGTGAAATACAGGTAGTAGTTTCCAAATTCATTGCATCCTCCCAAAGTATATTTTTTAGTTTAAAAGTATATTTATCCAATTTTTGCAAGTACTATTTACCAGTAACAAATAACACTTACCAACACTAAATACAATACAGGTGACATAAAAATATTGACGCTATTGCATATATTTTAGTATGGTAATTATAGTGCGCCGATTGTTTTATGAAACTCTAACTTAATTAATCAGTGACCGCCGGGAGAGTTTGTTTAAGCTTTCAAGCAAGTTTGTACACCAGTGATTCATAATGTACTATTACATTTTATTTGTAAATGTTAAGACCAGTTAAACCGATACTATAACAACGGAGTATTTCTTATGAAAAATACCATTGCCCTATTTGTATGCGCATTAGCGATAGCAACCGCTGTCTCCTGTGGTGACCAGTCATCTGGTTCATCAAGCAGTGCTTTCAAGATACAGCCCGGTGATGTAAGCACAATAACCCCTAACTTAACAGGAAAACCAACTAGTTTTGATATTACTTTTGATATGTCACATAATTACAAAGTTGATACAGAAGCTTATGCTATTATTATATCAAACGTAAATAATACAGGCAATGTTGGTATAGCATTTGGAACAAATCCAAAAAGTAATAGAAGTTTCAAGGCTTTTATTTATTACAATGGAGATATATCAGATGGAATTAAAAGTGGAACCGCAACAGTAATTGAAAATGGAGCAAGGTATTCAGGAGCGTTTACTGACATAAATTTCAGTTTCACAGGTCCTGATATGAATAATTGTTATACCATAACCATTGGAAATATAACAATCGAATCAAAAACACTTACCATTACTTCATTAAAGGCATACCTGGTACAATAACACTGTATGGTAACCGTAGAAAACAACACCATCATATTACACTGTGAAAAAGCTACCCCTGATGACAAAGTGGAAGTGGAATATGCCGTTGAGCGTTTGCTTGGTCAAGGTGTTAGAGTTATCTATTTTGATTTATCAAAGACCATTTACCTGCCATCAACCCTTATGGGCTACCTCATGTGGAAAAAGCAGGATCTACAAAAACAGGGCAAAGATATACAAATAATAGCAATAAGTCAATCATTGCGTAAAGTATTTGAAGAAACACGGTTAATTGAATTTTTTGGCATTACGTAATAAAATTAATTATTTTTTAACTGATAGAGGAAAATGCTGAAGCTGGTCAGGATGTAAAGTATTGGATAATCCTATCTATTTAAAGACATATTTTTAAAAGAAAAGAGTATATATATCATAGACTATTTATATACGCAATCATCTGTTCAATATTCATCACTTTTTGTGCCGCACCTCGCTTGATAGCCTCACGCGGCATACCAAAGACAACTGACGAAGTTTCATCCTGTGCAATAGTTACTCCTCCTGCCTGCATAATTTCACCAAGTCCTTCAGCCCCATCAGCACCCATACCGGTACATAGTATCCCCACACTTTTACTCACATTCTGTGCTACTGAACGAAATAACACATCCACTGATGGTTTATGCCGGTTTACCGGTGGTCCATCATTAATTTCAACGTAATATCCACTGGCATCAGACCGCACAAGCATGTGGCGGTTTCCTGGTGCAATGAGGGCTGTGCCCCTGTACAGCCTGTCACCATTCTGAGCTTCTTTCACATACAGCTTTGAGTTGTTGTTAACCCTGTTGGCAAATGCTTCAGTAAATTTCTCAGGCATATGCTGTACAATAGCAATAGCCGGTACATTTTCATGAAGGCTACCTAAAATTTTTGCAATAACCTCAGTTCCACCTGTTGATGCACCCAGAGCAATGATAACATCACTGTGGGTGGTCCGCACCTTTGATACTGTTTTTGGCAAAATTACATCAGCACTAAATTTTTCTTCAACCTCAATAGCCTTTTCTCTACTACGTGCTGTAAATCTATCCGATTGTATGCTTGCAGCGGTGATAACCTTTTCACGCAATTCACTTGCAAATCTGTCCCATTCGGCACTATCATCAGAGCGCGGCTTTAAAATAAAATCAACAGCACCATATTCAAGCGCCTGTATTGTTTGCAACGCACCTTTATCAGTGAATGCGCTGACCATAATTACCGGCATTGGGTTTGCTAACATGAGCTTTCGCAAAAAAGTAAGGCCATCCATGCGCGGCATTTCAATATCAAGGGTTAATACATCAGGATTGAGCTGCTTTATTTTATTAACAGCAATATAGGGGTCAAGAGCAGTACCAACAACTTCAATTTTACTGGAACTATTAAGAATATCGGTTAATGTTTTGCGCATTACCGCAGAATCATCAACCACTAAAACTTTTATTTTATTCAAACTGAGATAACTCCATAGTGAAAGTTTTATCTTTTTCTTCAATCTTTGTTAATTGCTTACAATATGCTCTTCCTGTTTCAACATCAAACATAACTTTACGAGCAACGGTGCCACCAACATCTTCGCTTACAATAGGAATATCGGCCATTTCCAGTAAAATCTTTGCAATTCTTACATTCATATTGGAAATGCCATATTGTGTGGTTTGATAATCTAAAACTTTTCCTCCACCAAAAATCTTAGCTACTATATTTTCTCTTTTACCATATTGTTCCATCTGAGTAATGAGCTTTTCAATTGACCTTGTGCCATATTTTAACAGTTCTTTTTCTTCATCACCAGCATTTGATTTTTTCTGCTTTGTATGAGCCTGCACAACCTTTCCCGGCAAAACAAAATGATTCATCCCGGCCACCTTATTTACAGGATCATACAGGCATACTGCTACACACGACCCAAGCAACGTTCCAATATATTCATCTTTATTGCTAACATAACAGTCACCAGGATATAAAACTTTCATTGGCTTCTTTAACCTGTGTGAATTGCGAATATACATGGCTACCTCTATTAACACTAACACAGCATTATGTATTATCGTTTTTGATATACCGAATGGGCTACATAATGAAAAGGAAGATTGGCGCTTACTATCGCTTCAGCATATCCTAAGAAAAGATAGCCACCTTTTGGTAAATAATCATAAAATTTTTTTAATACTTTGACCTGAACATCTTTATCAAAATAAATCATGACGTTGCGGCAAAATATAACATCAAAATGCCCTTTAAGGCGATAGTTATCATCAAGTAAATTCAGGTGTTGAAATGAAATTTTTTCTTTAAGAAAATTTTTTACTTTTGCATATCCATCATACTGGCCTTTGCCTTTTAAAAAATATTTTTTTAATAGACTTATATCAAGTGTTTGTACAACCTCCAGTGGGTATATGCCACTTCGTGCTGTTTCTAATACTTTTGTGTCAATATCGGTGGCAATTATAGTAAATTGTTTCTTGAAGTTACTTTCACATAAAACAATAGCAATACTGTATGCTTCTTCACCGGTTGAGCAGCCAGCACTCCATATTGAAATATTTTTATGCGATAGTTCCTGTTCAACAATTCGTTGCAATATAGAAAAATGTTCTCTTTCCCTGAAAAACTCTGTTTTATTGGTAGTGATGCAATTTATAAGGTTTTCTATTTCATCATCATAATTTTCTCTGAGGAAGTCACAATACTCATCATAGCGTTGCATACCTAACTCACGCATTCTGCGTAGCAAACGCGATTGCACCAGTGCACGTTTCATTTCAGAAAGCTTTATGCCTGATTCTCTATACACAATATTTCTGATGTAATCAAAATCTTGCTGGTCTAATTGTTGGTAAAAAGGGTTATTCATATATTATTCAAATAATATAACATTGCCATATTGAACTTTATCAGTTAATACTTTATCAATAAATTCCTTTTCCATTTTTATAAATTCTGAAACTGAGTCATTGGCTTCAACTAAATACCGGTGAACTTTACCTGTGTCACAAAAAAAATAAAGTTTACGGCGATAGTTACCCCCAATATCAATCGCATCAAGAGACATATTTTCATTTTTACAGTACTCAGAAATAAAATCGGTAGTAAATTTTTGATTGTATGATGACCCCGTCCCACCAAATACCTTTACAATAAAATTCTTTCTATCAGCCCCTAACTTGACCATCTGGCCAATAATATGCTCCATAAAATTAATATTATAATTGAATATATCCTCTTTTTTCATCTGTAATGAAGATAATACCGGCAATAAACAGTGCCCCATTCCACCAATTTTTTTTATAGAGTCATACAGGCATACAACAAAACAACTACCAACTATCGTAGAAAGAACCTGATTTTCTGCAGCAAAGTATTCACCAGGCACCAGAATTACCACTGGCTGTTTAATGGTTGCATCAAATACCCGTATCATCCCATCATACCTGTTTGCATTAATTTATGTTGTTTTAATATGAGCCAATTCCTCACTTGTTAACAGCTTATCGACATCCAGAATAATGACTAAATTGTCGTCGATCTGTCCAATCCCCTTAATATAATCTGTTGACACATGCGATGTAAATCGCATGGTATCCTGAATTTTCTGCACTGGAATAGTAACCACATCCTGAACTGAATCAACTATCATCCCTATAAGTTTCCCTTTAACCTCAGTAATAATTATAACAGTGAAGGCATTATATTCTATCTCCTCCATCCCTATTTTTTTCCGCATATCTATTACCGGCACCACCGAACCTCTGAGGTTAATGACACCTTTCATAAATGAAAGTGTATTAGGAACATGAGTAATGTGGGTCATCCCAATAATTTCCTGCACTTTAAGAACTTCTATACCATAGGTTTCATTCCCAATAATGAAGGTAACAAATTGTTCTGTTGAAGCAGTATCAGGCTTGTTTTCTATAGCTGTATTTTCAATATTCATATATTCCCCCTTATCGCAAAAATTTATGGACCACTGACTGAAGCTGCTCAGCCTTAAATGGCTTAATCATCCACCCTGAAGCACCTGCTTTTTTGCCTTCCTGTATTTTTTCTTCTTCAGCTTCTGTAGTAAGCACCACAACCGGTGTAAATTTATCATTTTCCCTGAACTTTTTAATAAACGTAATACCATCCATCTGTGGCATATTAATATCCACAATACACAGGGCAATTTCATCCCCTTTAGAAAGTAAATCCTTTATTTTATTCAATGCATCAACACCATTTTCAGCATGAACCATACCATATCCTGAATCTTTGAGTGTATATTCAACACTTGTACGTATAGTTGGCGAGTCATCAATGATTACAATATGCTTCATATAAAGCTCCTCTTAAAAAAGATTGTATTTGACTTTGCATTCCTATTAATTAGCCAGAACAGCTTTATTATTCCCCCGTGCTATAATAATATACAATTCATAATACTTAACAACAAAAATTAACGTATAACGCCACATAGCTTTAATTGCTTTTTTACGGTATCATTAACTCCCTTAAATTTAACTGTTTTATTCAATTGCCGAGCTGTTTTCAATAATGATAAAATAACCTGCACAACCGACAAATCTAACCGTTTTGATTTAGTAAAATCAATGACAATATCTTTTTCAGTCCGCAATACTGTTATCACCTCATCTGCAAACTGCTTTATGTGTTTAACATTTACAAATTCATCAACTTCTATTATATACATGTATTGCCCCCTTTATGCACTGACATCATCACTGTCATACTGAATCTGGTTTAACATCGCACTATTACCTACTTGAAAATAAGTTTGGCATATATTCCAGTATGACTCTTCAACTTTCATAATTCTATCAATCTGAACCTTATGCAATACCCCTGTTGCACATTAATTAAAAAACTATAACCGTGTCCTCTGTTTTTGCAGCCGAATATTCTTTTAAAAGTGAAACAAGCATCAACCCTTTGTAATCTGTGCCATATAGCATTGTAAGTGTATCAACGGCTTTATTAATCTTTTCAACATCAGGCATATTTTTTTCAACTCCTGCACCATCAAGCATATCGCAAAACAGCTTTATATTCTCTTCAATATTTTTGAATGCTTCTATCTGTTCTGATTTTTCGCTTAAGAATTGCTGCAAAGTATTTACATTCCGTTCTATCTGCTGTGATATATCAATGTAATATTTCTTGGATTCATATAATTTTAATGAAACCTTTTTCAGATTGGATACACAATTTTGCAATATAGTATCCTGTATAGCCATGGCCTCTTTATAAGACTGATAGGTAGATTCCATGGTGCCAATGACATCCTTGTATAAACTTTCTGATTCTTCTACTATCCTCTTAATTTTCTTTGGCATAATGCTTATATCACTGAGCGAACTGGCTATGGTTTTCTGCAACTGCTGATGCCGTGCAAGTTCTATCCGTGTTAACATATTCACCACATCAAACTTCCGCACCACATCCTGTATTTTAGTAAAAAACTCCTGAAACTTATGTAATTGCTCCAATACATCACTGGATATTTCAAGCAATGAAGCTTTCTTGGCAAGAATATCTTCTATGTACTGAATAGTTTCATGTTGTAACATTTCCAGTGAATTATATACTTTTTCAATAGCAAACTCATCACCTTCAAACACTGTTTCAGAAGCTTTTGTATAATCGCTTGCTATAGCCTCAACATTACTTTTCATTGTATGCAGGCTTTCCCCTGCACTGGTATATAAATGCATAAAGTCGTGCTGAAGCGACAGTAACTTTTGATACATCCCCCAAAAAAGGATATCCTTTTCACTGTCATCAATACCACCTTCTTCCAGCGCTTCAATAGCAAATAATATTTTTTCAATATCCTGGCGGAATATATCCTCAACCTGAAATTCCTGTAATATTTTGTGAATACTGCTTTTTAACTGATCAGCAAAACTAACAATTGACTCAACATTATATGACAGCTTCTTTTGATGGCCAATAATTTCACGTATTGTGCTGTTCATCTTAATCTGCAAATGCGTGAGATAGTTTTCTATAATAATGTCAACTGTCTGACAGGTGTTGCTAAATTTTGTGCG
Source organism: Spirochaetota bacterium (assembly GCA_029907515.1). Taxonomy (GTDB): domain Bacteria; phylum Spirochaetota; class UBA4802; order UBA4802; family UB4802; genus UBA4802. Next base: position 21,583 of record JARYLT010000051.1, read on the forward strand.
TAATTTATCCAAATATTCTATAATTTCCTGAAATTGACTTGAAACATCATTAACCATATCAGCTAAATGTGACATCTCCACTGCAATAGTTGTAAGCGTAGAGCCTTCTTCGCCAGCCTTAATGGAAATTATCATGGTGTTTTTTGCATATAAATCAATTGCTTCCACTGCATCCAGTATCATAGCAACGCTGTTACTCAAAGTAAGAGTTTTATTAATTGCATTCTCCACTTCCTTATTGGTTTCTCTGTCAGCTATCATATATTTAACAATGGTATCAATATACTCATTCATTTCATTGTTGGTACCAATTATGACATCATGCAAAAAAGTATCAGGAAGGTTTTCATCAGTGTTATAAAAATAATAAATATAAGGACGAATCATGGTGAAGAATTCATCAATCCGCATATTAATTACAGTAAAGCGCTGTATCAGTTCAGAAAATAGAGTACTGGTATTACCTTTTAAGTCTTTAAGGTAATCATAATGACCTCTGATGGATTGTTCATAGGCAATTACATTCATCATATCGTGTTAGTCCTGAACTATGCATTACGAACTTATAAAACCATGTACATCAATAATAAGGGCGATAGTTCCATCACCTAATATTGCGGCACCTGATATTGCTCTTGATGAAGTTATTTGATTATCCAGACTCTTTATCACAATCTGTTGCTGACCAACAAGTTCATCAACGAGTAGTCCCAGAGCCTTTCCTTCTGATTCAACTATAACCACAAGGCCATCCCATGGATTTTCAATAGTTTGTGGCAGCTTAAATTCTTTATAAAGCCTGACTAACGGAACATATTCTCCTCTGACATGAACAACTTCACCCTTGTTTTCAACAGTTTTTATGTCTTTTTTCCCAGGTTTGATGCTTTCAATTATCGAAAGTATTGGAATAATAAATGTTTCATGCGCCACTTTCACCAGCATACCATCTATTATTGCCAGTGTCAAAGGAAGCTTTATTCTAAATGTTGTGCCTTTATCGGCTTCACTGAAGATTTCAACACTGCCACGCAATGCTTCAATGTTTGTTTTGACCACATCCAGGCCAACACCTCTTCCGGAAAGGTCACCAACTGATTCGGCAGTAGAAAAACCAGGTGCAAACAAAAATTCATATATTTTTGCATCTGGCAAATCATCAAGTTTACTTGAAATTCCTGATGCCATAACTTTTTGTAATACCTTTTCTCTATCAATACCCTGTCCATCATCACTTATCTCAATAAAAATATTTCCTTCCTGATGATACGCTTTCAGCAATATTGTACCTTCCTGAGGCTTCCCTTTGGCCTGACGTTGCTGAGGACTTTCTATTCCATGATCTATCGCATTACGAATCAAATGCTTTAGAGGATCATTGATGCGTTCAATGACAGTTTTATCAATTTCTGTATCACCACCTGCAATTTCCAGGTGTATCAACTTGCCATGCGATTTTGCAGTATCACGGATAAAACGCCTGAATTGCTCAAACACCGGCCCAATGGGAACCATGCGAATTCGCATAAGATGTTCCTGAAATTCACGGATTATTCGGTCAACACCATACAGGGCATTGTTTAAACGATATGCCTTTTCATCTTCTATCTCTTCAGCTATCCGTTTAATTCCTGAAAAACCAATGACCATTTCACCTAAAAGGTTCATGAGGTTGTCAACTTTTTTTGCATCAACCCTCAATGTTGAAGTACTCAGATGCTTTTTAATACTCTCCTGCTCCTTGAGTGCCAGTGATATATCATTGTCCTCCACATATCCTTTGGTAACAGCTATCTCACCAACTTTTTTCTTTGTCTTTTCGTGCTCGCTCAATACATCGTCATATTCCTTTTCAGTAAGCATGCCCTTTGACAATAATAACTCACCCAATTTGGGGACATCCTCTACAACAGGCTGTGCAACATAATTTTTGGTTACATTGGTTATGGATATCTCATTATCATCACGCACAAAAATAAATACATCATCAAGGGCTTCTTCTTTGCTTTTGGTTTTAAGGATAACATCCCACGACAGGTAACATTTCTCGGGATCAAGATTTTCAAGCAGTGGCACATCATTTCGGTTAACACGTAACTCAGTAATCTTCCCTAAAGAAGCTAAGTCTTCCATGATAATAAGCGGATCAATACCCGATTTAAATATATCTTCTCTGAATTTAGCTTTAACCCTGAAAAAATTATATACTGGCTGTATTTCTTCAGTTTTTTCTTCTTCAACGGTTTCTTCTTCTTTCACCTGAAGAATTGATTCAATATCATTAATTTTTGCCTGTAATAACGCAAACTTTTCCTCAAACTTCGATTGATCTTCTGCAGAATACAGGCGCAATCTGATTACATCAATGCTGGCAAACACTATATCCGCTAAAAGATCATTCATGGGAAGAATACCATTGCGCACTGAATCCAAAATATTTTCCAGGGCATGAGTAAATTGATATACATCCTCATACCCTGCCATCCCCGAACCACCCTTTAATGTATGCACATACCTGAATATTGAATGAATCAATCCAGGGTCTTTTGTTTCCTCATAACGGACTATATCATTTTCTAAGTTTTCCAGCAGTTCTTTTGTTTCAGCCAAAAAAACCTGCTTTATGGCATCATCCGCCATGTATTTTCCTCCAGTAACTGTTATTAAAACTCTTCAAACCCATCATCTATAAGTTTATTGTTGGGACCTTTTTCTTTCTTTTCCTCTGATGTTGCTGCTTCCTTCTTTTCCTCTTTTGCCTTTGGCTTTTCCACCCTCTTTACTCCCACCTTCTTACCCACCTCTGCAGCATGCAAATGCAACTCCCTGTGCTTACTCCCAAATACTTTTTCACTTATTTCTTCACGTATCACAAACCGCTCCATCATGCTTGCAAGCTCCTGTGCCTGATTTGCCATCTCCTCACTGGCGCTGGCTGTCTCTTCCACCAACGCTGCATTCTGCTGCGTCATGGTATCTAAATCTGATACTGCTACGTTGATCTGGTCTATACCCTGTTTCTGTTCGTCACTGGCTGTTGCTATCTCGGTTATTGTCTTATACAATTCCTGTATTGACTGCATAATCTCTTTTAATGCTTCACCACTCTTGTTTACCAGTGTTGTGCCCGTATCTATCTTATCCAGTGAATCGCGTATAAGCTCACCAATCTCCTTGGCTGCACTACCCGAACGCTGTGCAAGGTTACGTACCTCACCTGCTACCACCGCAAAACCACGCCCCTGCTCTCCTGCTCGCGCTGCTTCAACCGCAGCATTCAGCGCCAGTAAATTTGTCTGGAATGATATCTCATTGATAAGGGTTAATATCTCGCCAATGCGCTTACTTGATGCATTGAT
>JARYLT010000052.1 GCA_029907515.1 Spirochaetota bacterium
CATAAAGTTAGGTGGTAAGATGGTTGAATTTGCTGGATGGGAACTTCCGGTAATGTATTCTTCCATCATTGATGAACATATGGCAGTGCGCCAGGCTGCTGGTCTATTTGATGTTTCCCATATGGGGGAGATAGTTGTTAAAGGAAGAGGTGCGCGGGCAGCATTGCAAAAGCTTATTCCCACCGATATGGGAAGGCTTGAAAAAGGTAAATCAATGTATACCTGCTTTCTAAATGATAAGGGTGGAATTATAGATGATCTCTTTATTTTCATGCTTTCTGATAATGAATATTACCTTGTGGTCAATGCTGCAACCACCCAAAAGGATGTAGAGTGGTTAACACAGCATTGTAAAACTAATGTGTCAATACAGGATGTTTCAGCAGCAACGGCAAAAATTGATCTGCAGGGCCCGCAATCATATAATATCTTGAAAAAAATAATCAGAGATGACCGCCTGGAAAACCTACAGCGATTCCATTTCTTTACCGGTGCTTATAAGGGTGAGCCGGTGCTTATATCCCAGACAGGATACACCGGCGAGTTTGGCTATGAGCTATTTTGCATTAATAATGTTGCTTCCCGTTTATGGAATGATCTCCTTGAAGCAGGCAAAGAATATGGCATAAAACCAGCAGGCCTTGGGGCACGGGATACATTGCGTTTAGAGGCTTGCTATTCGTTGTATGGCCATGAATTGAGCGATACCATAACACCTGTTGAAGGTGGTATTGGTTTTGTGGTGAGTGCACAATCTGAATATATTGCCAGAGATATTGTTGAATATCAAAAAGTACATGGCGCGCCACGGCAGATAATCTGTTTAGAGATGCTTGATAAAGCAATACCCAGAAGTGAATACAGAGTGCTGTATAATAATCAGGATATTGGATATATTACAAGCGGGGGTTTTTCGCCTGTTTTTAAAAAAGGCGTAGCCATGGCGCTGGTAACAAGTGGTGTTGTTTCAGTAGGGGATGAGGTGGCGATAGTTATCAGGGATAAAACAAGTCCTGCAAAAGTAGTTCAGCGCCCATTTTACAAATATTCAGGTAAATAATTTTAACGTCATTTTGAAGAGCGAGGTTTGTATTCTATCATTTCGATGAACGCTTTTATATATTGTCATTTCGACGAACGAAGTGAGGAGAAATCTTAATACTCAGAGAAGAAAGATTTCTCACCCCGATGAAATCGGGATTCGAAATGACAGTATAAGGGATGAGCTATTCAAAATGACAGTGTAAGTAACAAAGGATTTGAAATGACAGTATAAACAATAAAGAATATGAAATAATAATTTAATAATTATTGTTACATTCAACTTTTTCAAGGAGCACAACAATGAGCAATATTCCAGAAAATTTAAAGTACACAAAGACACATGAATGGATTGATGTGCAGGATGATTACACCGGTATTTGCGGTATTACCGATCATGCACAGGAAATGCTTACTGATATTGTATTTGTAGAATTACCTGAGGTAGGGATTGAGGTAAAGAGTGGTGAACAGGTTGCAGTAGTTGAGTCAGTCAAAGCGGTGAGTGATGTATATGCACCAGTAAGCGGAAGGATAGTTGAAGTAAACAAAACGCTTGAAGATTCACCAGATTTACTTAACAGCGACCCCTATGGCAAAGGCTGGATTTTTAAGATAGATATAAAAGATAAACATGAGCTTGATGAACTTATGGATGCAGCACAGTATGCTGAGCATGTTGCTTCAGGAGAATAGCCATGAGCTTTTTACCCAACAGCGATGAAGATATAAGGTCGATGTGCAATGAGATTGGTGTCAATTCTGTAGAGGACCTTTTTGTTGATATACCATCTACGGTAAAAAATCCAGACATCCAATTGCCATCACCGTTATCCGAACAGGAAGCAATGCATTCTTTACTTCGCATTGCCAATACTAATAAACGGGTGTGTTCACTTGTAGGTGGTGGCATATATCATCATTATGTGCCTGCGGTTGTGGATCACCTATCATCGCGATCCGAATTTTACACAGCGTATACTCCGTATCAGCCTGAAGTAAGCCAGGGAACACTGGCGGCAATATTTGAATTCCAAACGTATATGTGCAGGCTTACGGGCATGGATATTGCCAATGCAAGCATGTATGATGGCGCAACAGCGTTGGCTGAAGCGGTTCTCATGGCTGTGCGTACAACCAGGAAAAACAACGTTTTATGTTCGGCTGCAATTCATCCCCATTATCGTCAGGTGCTTGCTACGTATGCATGGGCATCGGATATTTCATTACAGATAGTTCCTTATAAAAACGGCGCAACTGATTATACTGAACTATCGCACATAATAAACGATACTGTTGCCTGCGTTGTTGTACAAAGTCCTAACTTCTTTGGCGTGATTGAAGACATTGAAAAAGTAGCACACATTGCACATGAGCACAAAGCATTATGCATTGCAACATTTACTGAAGCAATGAGTTTAGGGCTATTAAAAAGCCCTGGCGAATGTGGTGCCGATATTGCATGCGGCGAAGGGCAGTCGTTTGGCAATTACCCTGCCAATGGAGGGCCTTTGTTAGGGATACTTGCTTGCAAAAAAGAATTTATGCGAACCATTCCTGGGAGGCTTATTGGCAAAACGGTTGATGAAGATGGTAGGGAATGTTATGTGATGACACTGCAAACGCGAGAACAGCATATACGCAGGGAACGCGCCACATCAAATATATGTACCAATGAAGGATTGTGTGCACTGCGGGCAACAATTTACCTTGGCCTGGTAGGTAACAGGTTAGTAGAGCTTGCTCGTACAAACCACATGGCAGCAAGCTATTGCCTGGAACAATTAGTTAATCTTGGCTATGAGCGTGTGTTTGATGCGCCGTTTTTTAATGAATTTGTCATTAAGATTAACAATGCAAAAAATGTTCAAAACAAGCTTATGGATAATGGATTTGCATTGGGGATACCGCTTGAAACATACTATCCTGAGCTATCTGATTGCCTTTTGGTTACAGCAACTGAATGTACTACTAAAGATGATATAGACACACTTGTAAAACTATTGCAGACAATATAATGGTGAGTACCATGCAAACAATATTTTCATTACATAAACAAGGCAGGAATAAATATACTGTACCGCAATTTGGTGCTGAAAGCTATGATCCTATCCCACAACACCTGTGCCGTGGTGAGCTTAACCTTGCTGATGTGAGCGAAGTTGATGTCGTTCGCCATTACCGTAAGCTTTCAAGCTTAAATTTTGGTGTTGATAATGGCATGTATCCGTTGGGAAGCTGCACCATGAAATATAATCCAAAGATAAACGATGCAGTTGCAAGTTTACCTCAGTTTACTCAGCAACACCCGGCAACTATTGAAGAGCTATCACAGGGATCGTTACATATAATGTATTCCTTGCAGGAGATGCTATGTGCAATAACAGGTATGAAACAGTTTACCCTTATGCCTGCCGCTGGTGCACATGGAGAGCTTACAAGTGTTATGATTATAAAGAAATATTTTGAAACAAAAGGTGAAAAACGAAATATCATTCTCATCCCTGATTCAGCACATGGTACAAATCCTGCATCAGTTGCCATGTGTGGTTTCACTGTAAAAGAAATTCCTTCCAACAGCGATGGTGATGTCGATATAGATGCACTGCGTGCTGCAATGGACGACAATGTTGCAGCTATGATGCTGACCTGTCCCAATACCTTAGGGCTTTTTGATAGAAATATCATGACAATTGCAGATATATTACACAGTAATGGTGCATTGTTTTACTGTGATGGTGCAAACTTAAATGCAATTGTTGGCAAAGTGCGCCCTGCGGATTTAGGTTTTGATATCATGCATGTTAATTTGCACAAGACCTTTTCAACACCACATGGTGGTGGAGGACCAGGTTCAGGGCCAATTGGTGTTGTTGAAAAACTTACTCCCTTTATGCCAGTGCCCGTGATTGCAAAGAAGGATAATCAGTTTTATCTTGATTATGAAAGGCCACAATCAATTGGGCGAGTGCATAGCTATTATGGAAATTTTTTAGTAATGCTCAGAGCCTATACGTATATAGTGATGTTAGGAGCCAGTGGCTTGAAACAGGTGGCTGAACATGCCGTTGTCAATGCAAACTATCTGCGTGTTAAATTACAAAAGCATTTTAATCTGCCGTATACACGTATATGTATGCATGAGTTTGTCATTAACGACGAAGGTATGCCAGGTGGCATAACAACAAATGAAATTGCCAAGCGACTTCTTGATTATGGTTTTCATGCACCAACGGTTTACTTCCCGCTCATTGTTCATGGTGCAATGATGATTGAACCAACGGAAACTGAACACAGGGATACGCTTGATGCATTTGTGGATACCATGATTGCAATAAAAAATGAAGCCAACACAAATCCAGAAGTGCTGAAAGCTGCACCGCACACAACGCCAGTGCGCAAAGTTGATGCACTGCTTGCAGCGCGCAAACCGGTACTGAAATGGGAAGAGTAAGGACCATACCTGACTGGATAAAATTTTCAATACCTTCAGGTGAGCAGTATAAACAGGTGCAAAAACATGTAGCAGGCTGTGGTCTGCATACTGTGTGCCTTGAGGCACGCTGTCCCAATATTGGCGAGTGCTTTTCTAAAGGGCATGCAACATTTCTCATCATGGGCAACATCTGCACGCGCAACTGTAAATATTGTGCCGTTACCAAAGGGCAACCACAACCGCTTGATATACATGAGCCTCAAAACATAGCCAGAGCTGTGGCAAACCTGAATTTAGAATATGTGGTTATTACATCGGTGACGCGTGATGAACTTGAGGATGGCGGAGCATTTCATTTTGTAAAAACAATAGAAGCCATACGCACCGCTATTCCTGACACAAAAATTGAGGTATTAATCCCTGATTTTAAATTTTCTCAGCAACGTTCACTTACTATGATAATGGATGCTCACCCTGATGTCATTAATCACAACATTGAAGTAGTAAAAAGCTATTACCATACATTACGTCCAAAAGGGGATTATCAGGCTTCGCTTACTGTTTTGGCGATAGTTACCGAGCATGGATTTATTGCCAAATCAGGTCTTATGATTGGATTTGGGGAAACCATGGATGACATTATCAATACGCTTGAGGACGTATATTCCGCAGGGTGCAGGGTACTGACGGTTGGGCAGTACTGTGCTTCGCACAGGGGGGCATATCCAGTACATAAATATTATACACCAGAAGAATTCAAAGAGATTGAAACCATTGCCTATCAGATAGGTTTTACGAAAGTACTTGCAGCACCGCTTGTACGCAGTTCATACCGAGCAGGTGAGCTTTTTTCATGAGCATTCATGTTGTACTTAAAAATCCTGGTGAAAAATTAGTCCATATTGATATTGATTTTGAAAAGAGTACTATTTCATGGATTCACATTTCAGGTGATTTTTTTCTATATCCTGAAGAAGCAATTGGCGATATAGAACAAGCTTTGTTGGGCTTACCAGTTGACCCACAGTTAATTGAACAAAATATTTGTACACTCATTAAAAATAATGATATAGAAATGGTTGGAATTTCGGTTTCTACGATTGTACAGGGCATACAGGAGGCTTTTGCACAATCATGACTACCTGGCGCCTGATTATTCACAATGCATGTGCACCATCATGGAATATGGCAGTGGATAGTGCCATATTGAGGCTTACAAAAATACCCACGCTTCGGCTGTACCGGTGGAGTAAGCCTGCAATTACAATAGGATATTTTCAGGATATAGAAAAAGAGGTACATATAGAACTTTGCCAAAAAGATGATATTCCGGTTATACGCAGGCTTACTGGCGGTGGAGCAGTGTTTCATCATGAAGAGCTTACCTATAGTCTGGTGCACCCTTTACAGGGACCATTTGGCAAAAGTAGTATTACCCATTCTTATTCATTGATTGCACAGCCACTGATTCATGCACTGCGTAGTATGGGGGTTGATGCACAGTATCGCCCCATCAATGACATTATTGTTGGCAATAGAAAAATCTCAGGCAGTGCACAAACCCGAAAAGAGGGGAAATTGTTGCAACATGGAACCATCCTTGTGGCAACAGATACAGAAAAGATGCTACAGTATTTAACTATCGATCCTAAAAAAATAAAACAGGAAGGAAATCCCGTTATCACGTTGAGTGAAATCGTAAAAGGTTTGTCAAAAGAAAGTATTTTTGAGCAATTAATTAAGGCTGTCACTTCTTCGTTTAAAGAACTTTTCGCGGTTAATTTTGAAGAAGCTGATATTACACTGCAGGAAAACGATATGGCAATTGAATTAGAACGCAGCTATTTTTCCAATGAACAGTGGAATTGCAGGCGCCTATCGCCCTAACGTTACACATCAATGCCCATATATTTTTTAATAAAAAAGCCAATGGCAAACGATATACATGCTACGCCAAGACTTATTATCGCCATTTCAGAAAAACGTTTTTTGAAATTAAGGTCTTTTGCAATAGCAATGTAGTAATTAAAGAAAAAGATTATCAGCAGGGCAATTACCATCGTAATGCCAAGAGCAACCGGGTAATGGCCTGCCACAAAGTAGGGAATAATTAAAAGCACCACCGTGATGATATAGGCGATTCCCGTGTAGATGGCTGACTTTAACGCATCTTTTGCATCTTCGGCTTTGCTTGAAAGGTATTCTGATGCTGCCATGGATAACGCTGCTGCAATTCCGGTTACAAGACCTGCTAAGGCAATAAGCCGTGTATTTGCCAGGGCAAATGAAAGACCAGCTAATGTGCCAGTTAATTCTACCAGAGCATCGTTAAGCCCCAGTACTACTGAACCAACATACTGAAGATGTTCTTCTTCAAGCAAGATATATAATTCTTTTTCGTGGGCATGTTCATCTTTGATTATCTTTTTTACTTCGGGGATAATGGGTTCTAATGATTTATAAGAAGCTTGAGCCTGTTCTTCGCCGCGTTCCATTAATTTTATGCCAAATGTCAGACCAAATAAACGGGAGATAATATAATATTTTATTATCTTCCACCGATCAGGTTTAACATCGGAATGGGTGTAGCTTTTCCAGAACTCATAATGCTTTTTTTCATCTTCTGCTACTTTTTTCAATATGCGTGCATTATGATGATTCTTAATATGTGATGCTAAAAGGTTATAGATATGGTATTCGGTTAATTCACTTTTCTGAAATTTAATGATCATTAATATGGTTTCAGGAGTCAAATGCTTTTGCATAAGTTTTCCCTACATCTCAATGATATCATACACTATATTAAATGAGATAAGACATTGGAGGACAGCCTTAAGCGGCATTCCTTTTGTAAATTTTAACAGAAAATCATTTGAAACATCATGGAACTCCCAGCTGGTGCCTTCTACCAGGATCTTGCCTGAGTATTCCAGTGAATCTGCATCATACAAAATTACTTCTTTGATGTTCATACTCATACTCAAACACTCCTGCAAGTAAAATTATACACTATCATTCTGAACTAAACTCAGAATCTCCTCATCCCACCATCATCCAAAGATCCTGAATCACGTTCAGGATGACACATTCTTCGTCCCGATTGCATCGGGACTCAGAATCGAAGTTTTATACATTGAGATTCATCTCCCAGCATTATTGGAGTAAGAATTACCAGATAAATATTCAGAATGTTATGTGACAGACTACTTCTGGACTATTCAAATAAAATCATCATAATTATCAAGTGTTTTTATGTTTCCGCGCTGTTTTCTTTCAATTATTTCTTTTAGCGCTGTCCTGGCTTCATCGCTTATAAATGGGTTTTCATTTATAATTGCTGATCGTACACAGTCAATGGATTTTTCGGTGCCAATATGTTTTAATCCCTGTATGGCCAGCATCTTGCAATCCTCATCATCTATATTCAGAGCCTGTTGTAACAGCGTTTCTGATTCTTCTGATGGGAAATATGAAGCCAGCTGTATAAGGCGTTTTTTTACAATAAGTGGGGCATCATGAAAAGACGTAAGTAAACTGTGTGCTGTCTTGCTATCAATACTTTTTGAAAGAGCATGGATTGCACTTGATTTAATAATGGGATAATTCTCATTCAGTATTAAATCGGTCAATGGTTTGATAATTAATCTGTTGCTGAATGCACCCAGTGCCCGTGCACATGCTTCCACGAATTGGGGGTTAGGATCAGAAAGACCCTGAATAAGATGTTCAATTGCACGTTTATCCTCAATAACTCCTAAGGATCGTGCTGCAAAAATACGGAGGCTGAGGCTATGCGATTGCATCATTTCTATGAGTTTTGGCACAGATAACTTTTTGTATCGTATAAACAGTGGCATCATCTCATTGATGGGGAAAATGGATTCATCACTTATCTTTTCAAAAAGTGGTTCAATAGTCAACTCACCAATATTAATTAAAGCATCTATTGTTATGATAATTATCTGCCTGTTACTGTGATTGACAAACGGTATGAGGTATTGAATGGCATCAGGTTCGCGTAACATACCTAATAATTGGATAATGTATGATAGCTGCTGAATGTCGCGTGTGGTTGTTAGAAGATTAATTAACCTGTCAAGTTGAGGTGAAGCAATTTTTGCAAGGATGTATATTATATCATCAATGTTGCGGGATGATTGCAATAATTGTTGCAAAAGTGCTTCAAACGCAGGCTCACCAATATGTTCTAAAATCCACCTTGCAGTATCCTTGACCAGGATACTGTCATCGTACAAACAATTAACAATTTCCTGTACAGTTTGTGGATCATCGTAGCCAATTTTTACCAGTGACCATGCTGCGGTTTCTCTAACCTTCTCGTTTTCATCTTTTAAAAGAGGGATCAATGCTTTTGTTGCATGTGGGTTTTTGCAAATACCTAAACAGAAAGCTGCGGATTCACGTATAACGGGATTTTTGTTCGATAGTTCCTGTATAAGGGCCTGTCCTGCATGTTCTTTCAACTCACATAATGCCCATATTACACTGTCACGTATCTGCTCATCAGGATGTGAAAGCAATGTAATAAGTGGAACTATGGCATCTTTTCCGTATTCTATAATTTCTTCGAATGCTTTATTGCGAATACTATCGTCACCTGTCTGTATGTTTTCCATTATCTGCTCTATAGTATGTGGGGTTTTAGCTTTTGTCATATAGTAATACTGCCTTATGTTTAAGGGATTGAATTATAGTAATCAACACCTTTGTTGAAATATATAGTGTAAATTGGATATTTTCAAAATAAAAAATATAATTGATTTGAATATATGCCATGAATAATTAAAAAGCAAGCTTATTAATTTTACGATACAATACATATGCTAATAGTAAGCGTGATATACTACCAAAGATGTGAAATATTCTTTACAAAATGTAGTAATAATGAAAGTATTAAATTACTAAACACCTTACGTTCTATTTTAGAGAGGTCACTATGGATAATACCCAAAAAGTAATTGATGCATTTAAAAAATCAAATGAACCGTTAAACGCCAGCACAATTGCTAAAATGACAGGGATTGATAAAAAAGAAGTTGATAAAATAATGGAAAAGCTTAAAAAGGATGGCGTAATTGAATCGCCTAAACGTTGTTACTGGACTTTGAAATAGCTTGAATCATAACATTCATATACAATATACTATTGATGAAACAATTATTTGAGGATCATGGCTACAACCAAGAAAAGAAATTCTGCTAAAACTAAAAAATCAACAGCAAAGAAAAATATTTCTTCAAAGAAACGTTCGTCTACATCTTCTCATGCTCCCTATGTACTGGTAATAATGGCATTGGCTGCTGGTTTGATTTTTGTTCTGTCATTAAAAACTGATACCATTAAACAGATAATTCCAAAAAATGATACAGTTGTGGATGTAAATAAACATAATAGTAGCACCAATGATGTAAGCAAGAACTCGAAGAAGGATGATAATCATAAAGACTTTGACAGCAAAGAAAAACCTAAACAGGAACTATCGCACAAAGAAAAAAAGAAAGAGGATGAAGTTGCTACTGTTCAGGCAAAGGTTTATTTTTTATTCTATAATGAGAAGGCTGATAAAATTGAATTGCGTCCTGTTGTGCGTGAAGTGAATGCCAGGGTCCCCGTAAAAGCTGTACTTGAAGAACTCATAAAAGGTCCAACAAAAGTAGAAGAGAAGAAAGGCTATGTGACAGCCATTCCACCAACTCTTAAAGTAATTGATGTTTCGATAGTCAATACTATTGCATTCATTAATTTCAATGGAGCACTTGAAGAGGGTGCAGCGGGAAACATTATGCTTAATCGTCTTGATCAGATTGTGTATACCGCAACACAGTTTGACAATGTTGATGGAATACATATTTTAATTAACGGGCAGCGCAAACGTTTCCTTGGTCCTGATGGTATATCCGTTGCAGGGCCGCTAAAGCGTCATTGAAGTATGAGAGGTATAATGTTAGAAGTTGAGATTAAATCACGATGTAGTGATCTGGATGGTGTAAAAAAAACAATAGTGGAATCAGGGGGAACATTTATATCCACTGAGGTAGAAGAAGATTGGTATTTTAATCATCCATGTCGTGATTTTGGAAAAACTGATGAGGCATTGCGGATCAGAAAGGTCAATGATATGGTTTTTTGCACCTACAAGGGCCCAAAACTGGGTGGTAAAACCAAAACACGGTTTGAAAAGGAAGTACAGATTCATGATGCTTTAGCCATGCAGGAGATATTACAAAAGTTAGGATTTATATTGTATGGAACAGTTCAGAAAAAACGAGATGTCTATTTGCTAAATGAGGTTACTATATGCTGCGATGATGTTAAAGGTTTAGGAACTTTTGTTGAACTGGAGATGATAAGCAATAATAAGGAGGAAGCTGAAAAAAGGCTCTTTGCGCTGGCCGAAAAATTAGGACTTTCTGATTTTATTACAACTTCATATTTAGAAATGCTTAAAGGAGGGTAAGCTATTTTATATAAATGGGTTAATGATTTTAATTTTGTTTTTAATAACCTGGTTATTTTGTAGGTCTTCGGTGTAAAGAATAATGCAGTTATTCTTAATTGCAGAAGAAATTATTAAACTATCCCAATATGAAAATTTATATTTCATTGCTATATCTATTGCATAAACGATATCTGCCATATCGATAGTAGCAATGCTAAAGTTTTTAACTAAGCTTGTAATTAATTTTTTTATATCAGTAAAATGTATTTTAAATTTTTTATTAAGCACCCATATAAATTCATTAATAACTTGAGTGCTAAGTATTATTTCGTTAAATTCTAAGAGTGATATAACTGTATCTCTTTTTAAAGGTTCAGTTTCTGAAAAGGCATAAATCAGAATGTTTGTATCGATAAATACTTTCTTAGGCATAAATTTCTTCTCTGTTGAATTTCCATTTTTTTGTATCAATTTTTATTTTGTTTAAAAATATCTCTTTTTTAACGGGATGTTTAAGTCTTATGATTACTTCAATTTCTTGTTCTTTGAATTCATCAGGTATTTCTATTGTCAGATATTTGTCTTTTACATGATAATCTTTTTTTATTGCTATCATAATGCTACCTCTTTCAATACTGATTTCTAAACAACAATGTATCAGAATAATTAAAAAAGATTTGAATTAATATATATAAAATAATATAAAAGTGTAATTTGTCAATTAGATATTTTGAATATTTATATTAAGGAGGATGGGCTATGTACAAAAAAATGATGATACCCTGTATTGCTATTATTATGCTTTTTACTGGTTATGCAATTTTTGCCAATGAAATGTTGAAACAAAAGATTATTGCTTTTGAGCAATCCATACCATGGTCAGATGTATATGATGGTTTCAAAACACGTCAGCATTCATGGCATCAGGATGTCATGATGGCAGGTTCACCACAGGAACTGGGGAAGCTCCTTGTTGAGTTGCAGAGTTTCATTATAAAAGAAAAGTTGGGAAGTGATTGGAATAATATCAAAGGGGCATGGATAACTAAAACAGGTAGTGCCACTACCTATGATGACATTGCAGCAAGTTTAAAGCAGTTGCAGGATTATTATCTTAGCAGTGCAAGACAGGATGGCAGTGATGTTAAAAAAGAAATTATTACATTTGAACAATATGTTCCCTGGGAAGATGTTAAAGATGGGTTTAAAGCACGTCAGCAGGGGTGGCACTATGATGTTATTAATGCAAAATCACCTCAGCAGGCGGGTATATTGTTACTTGAATTTCATGACTGGATATACCCCGACAAGTTTTCTGATGCATGGGCAGTTATAAAACCTGCATGGGTTAAAAAAGCAAAGAATGCTGCAAGCTGGCAGGATGTAAAAAACCTATTAAAAGAATTACAGTGGAATTACAGGAAAGGGAAATAACCTTTTTTATTGATATTGATTAATTGTATAATCCCACGCTGTAAACGACGGCGTGGGATTATTTGTAATATAACTCATATACTTTTTTTACTTTAAGGTATATGATTCGAAATCAGGATACCCTTCAATCCCATGTTCAGAGATATCAAGCCCAATAAGTTCTTCTTCCCTTGTAACTCTTATGCCCATGGTTGCGTTAATAATAATCCAGATAACCCAGCTTAACACAAAGACAAAACTGCCAACTGCAACCACACCAACAAGTTGATTGGCAAAAGAGCCTACTCCACCACCGTAAAAAAGGCCAAGAGGTGGCTGCCCACTTCCGCCTGCATACGGTGCTGCAGCAAAAAGACCCACCGCTAACGTTCCCCAAATGCCATTGACAAGGTGGACTGAAAGAGCTCCAACAGGATCATCAATACCCCATCGGTCAAAGGCAAGAACAAATACCACTACAAGAATGCCTGCAATCCCGCCAATGACAATAGATGCACCGGGAGTTACCCATGCACAGGGTGCTGTAATTGCAACTAATCCGGCTAATGCACCATTAAGTATCATTGATAAATCAGGCTTTTCCAGTGCAAGCCATGCTGTTATAGTTGCAGTTAATGTACCAGCAGCGGCTGCCAGGTTGGTAGTTACAGCAATTCGCCCTATATCCGCAGCATTTGCAGCCATTGTTGAGCCTGGATTGAACCCAAACCAGCCAAACCACAGAACAAACACACCTAACGTTGCAAGTGGAAGGCTATGCCCGGGTATAGAATTGACACTGCCATCAGGGTTGTATTTACCAATACGAGGACCCAGTACCAGTGCACCTGTCAATGCAGCCCAGCCACCAATGGAATGTACCACTGTTGAACCGGCAAAATCCCAGAAGCCACGCTTTGCCAACCAGCCACCACCCCATATCCAGTGGCCTGCAATGGGGTAAATGATACTGGTAAGGATGAATGAAAATACAATAAATGCAATGAATTTTATTCTTCCGCCAACTGCTCCGGAAACTATCGTTGCTGCAGTTGCACAGAATACCAGTTCAAAGAAAAATTTGGCATATAGTGGTACCCCTGTCCAGTTAAGGGAAGAGTATACACCTTTATACATTTCTCCGGTTGCAGGGCTGTTATCAGCACCATTTAACATAAACATTCCTTTCCATCCCATAAAACCGTTGCCATCGCCAAACATGAGTCCCCAACCAATAAACCAGAACGCAATTGAAGAGATAGCAAACACAACAAAGTTCTTTGCCGATATATTAACTGCGTTTTTTGCCTGTTGCAAGCCTGCCTCAACCATTGCAAACCCTAAGTTCATGAAGAAAACTAGAAAGGCTGCAAAAAGGACCCACAGGGTATCTGCAACAACAGCCATGTTCACTGAATCTGCCTGAACCTGGGTAACTATAGTGTTGGTTTCTATAGTGTTGGTTTCCTGTGCAAATAGTAAGCCTGCACACAGCAACACTACACCAATTATTCCTGATATTTTTAATAACCTCATAGATTCCTCCTAAATTTCATAGTAAAGTGCATATTCCCATGGATGGGGTCTTAAAGCTATCTGGTCTATCTCATGCAATCGCTTGTGGGCAATATAGCTTTCAATGAGATCAACAGTGAATACTTCTCCTTTTAAAAGGAAGGAACAATCACGCTCAAGACCATCAATAACTTCTTTCAGTGTTCCAGGGGTATTACGTATGTTCCTTTTTTCATGGGGCGATAGTTCATAGATATCCTCATCAATGGGGTCAGGTGGTTCAATCCTGTTTTCAATGCCATCCATTCCAGCCATAATAATGGCTGCAAATGCTAAATATGGGTTAGCTGAAGGATCAGGGCACCTGAACTCAATACGTTTTGCCTTTTCGCTGGTGCTGTACATTGGTATTCTAACTGCAGCCGAACGGTTGCGTGCCGAATATACCAGGTTGATGGGTGCCTCATAACCAGGAACAAGCCGCCTGTATGAATTGGTGGTAGGGGCTGCAAATGCCAGCACTGCCTCAATGTGGGCAAAAATACCACCAATGAAATACCGTGCATAGTCACTTAAATCTGCATACCTGCCAAAGTCATAGAAGATATTCCTGTTTTCCTTCCACAAGCTGACATGCACATGCATACCTGAACCATTATCCATAAAAATGGGCTTTGGCATGAATGTAACGGTTTTATTATATCGGTGTGCAACATTCTTGATAATATACTTGTACATTACCAGTGCATCAGCCTGTCTAACCAGTTCGTCAACCACAAGCCCAATCTCAGTCTGGCCTGCTGTTGCAACCTCATGATGATGAAGATTGACTTTAATACCGCATGAACGCAGTACTTCCACCATTTTTGAACGCAGGTTATGAAGCTGGTCATGTGGTGATGTAGGGAAGTATCCCTGCTTATAGGGTATCTTATAACCTAAATTTTGTTCGCCTCTGGCAGAGTTCCAGCTAGCTTCAGAAGAGTCAACCTCATAGAATGCTTTGTTCTGAGTTTGTTCGTACTGTACTTTATCAAAGATGAAGAATTCCGGTTCGGGACCAAAGTATGCCATATCGGCTATACCGGTTGAGCGGATATATTCAATTGCTTTTTCGCCTACATACCGCGAATCTTTGGTATACCGTCTTCTGGCTACAGGATCAATGATATCACAAAGGAATGAAATGGTCCTGTGGTCAAAGAACGGGTCAATAAACGCAGTATTAGGGTCAGGGCGCATGAGCATGTCGCTTTCATGAATAGACTGAAATCCCCGTATTGAGGAACCATCAAAACCTGTTCCCACTGCAAACAACTCTTCATCCGCTCTGTCAGCAGTTAATGTATAATGGTGAAGCCTGCCAAACAGGTCAGTAAACTTAAGATCCAGAAATTCTATGTTACGTTCTTTTATTATCTTAAGTATATCTGATATGGAGGTATGCTCCTTATGCCCATTAACCAGATAGATAGGGTCAAAAATAGCTTCCATAAATACCTCCTTATTCAAGCTCCTTTTTTACCGGCAAAGACTTCTTTTCATCTAAAATCTTTGTTAAGTCCATCCCTGTTGCAGTTTTGATTTGCTCTATGAATGAAACTACTGTAGAAGTAACATCTCCTACATGCTTGGGTATGCCACCATCACCCATAACAACAAGCTTTTCCACTTTCAGGTTATCCTTGAGAACTGACGATACGCTATCCACGATGTTTGGCAAAAGGTGCAGCATAAACAGTTCTTTGGTATTACCATTTTGCCATTCAGCACGCATCTTGCTTACCGCTTCAGCCATGGCAATACCCTGTTCTTTGAGATATGATGATTGCCCCATAGCTTTTAATTCCTGTGCTTTCTTTTCAGCTTCAGCGGGGATTATTACTTCAGCAGTGTATTTTTTTGCATTAACATCCTTCTTCAATTCTTCCAGTTCATTAAGATGTTTCAGTTCGGCCAGCTTCTTTGCATATTCTGCTCGCACTTCTTTCTGAAAGGTTGATTCATTCAACAATGCCTTGCGTTCCCTGAAATTGTTTTCATATTCTTCAATGGCAATTCTGGACTGAAATTCAACATCACTTGCTTTTTTTCTGGCATTGTACTCAACGATCTTTGCTTCCGCTTCGGCTTCAGCTTCTTTGATACGGGCATCACGCTTAACAATAGCATTGCGTTGACGACCAACAGCATCTAAATATCCCTGAGAGTCTTTGATTTCTTCAATTTTAACTGAGTCTAAGGTAAATCCCAGTTTCATTAATTCATCTTTGGCTAAATCATATACTTTCTTTTCAAGTTCTATCCTCTGGTAGTTGGCTTCCTCTGGCGTGAATGTTGCAATAACTCCACGCAGAACACCTTCGATGGTATTCTTAGCAATAGTTTCAACCTCGGATGAAGGTTTGCCAAGGAGCCTTTCAACAGCATTTTCCAGTCCACCACCTTCTTTTGAAGCAATCTTAACATGAGCTATCGCCACAATACTTAATGGGATCATACCGTTGGAAAGCGCCCCTTCTATCTCCAGCGTGATGGGGATAATTGAAAGTGACAACCGTGAAACGCGCTCTAGAAGAGGAACACGTAGACCATAACCTCCACGTATTACACGATATCCCACAACTTCTCCGCTGTGGAGTTTGCGTTTACGCCCCGAGAAAATCAGAATCTCGTTTGGCTCGCAAATTTTAAGATTGACTTTGATAAAAATAAGAATTGCTGCAATTGCAATGATGATTATTGAAATAACCAGTGCCCAATCAATATTTGCTATGTACATTTCCATTATTTGCCTCCTTTTAAGTAATTAACCTATGGCTCTTGATCCGCGTTCGCCTGTGCGGATACGAACACATTCTTCAATTGGTATGACAAAAATTTTGCCATCGCCAATATTACCAGTCTTTGCTCCACGAGTTATTGCTTTGATAGTTGGCTCAACGTAATCGTCATTGACAGCAATCTGAAGCTCAATTTTTTTCAAAAGGCGTATCTCATGTTTTACACCACGGTAGGTTTCGGGGTATCCTTTCTGCCTGCCTGAGCCAATTGAGTTGATTACCGTCATTAAATTAATACTGGCTTCATTTAACTCCTTTTTTACATCCGCTAATTTTTCGGGACGGATGATTGCGATAATTAATTTCATAAAACCTCCTTACTATTGCATTAAATTATGTAGTTGTGGATTGTGTTATCATTCTCACCCAACTACATTCCAGTACTGGTTCTATGTATAGAATAGCAGTGAGGTATTATAGGGGTCAATGTTTGGTTAAAATGATGCGATTATTAACCTTTTATTTAACATATGTTTAATCATTTTGTAACATAATTGAAACAATTGGTAGATATATAAATTTTCATTTTTTTCTTGACAATTATGTCACATTGTGTCTATAAGTGGTAAAAAGTGGGGATTAGTGCAGAATAGTAGAAATGTAAGGGGAAAGTATAGTATACTATGTTTATGGGTGAATACCGCCCAACGCTTGACGAAAAATGCCGAGTTGCAATACCCATTAAACTGCGTAAAGCGTTTGGCGAAGACAACATCATACACAAATTAATCATAACGCATGGTTTTGATAAATGTGTTATGGCTTTCAGGGAAGTTGACTGGAAGGAATTTGTGGAAACAAAGCTGGTGCCCCTTTCACAGGCCGACCCCATGAATAGAATGCGTATCAGGTTTTTGCTAGGTGGTGCAACGGAATGCGAGCTGGATAAACAGGGAAGAATTCTTATCCCTGATTATCTGCTTGAGTATGCACAGATCAGTAAGGATGTTGTCATGTTGGGTTTGTATAACCGCATCGAAATATGGAGTGCAGAAATTTATCAGCAATACAAACCTGATGGAGAAGCGTTGAATCAGTTTGCACATGATCTGGGATTTTAACAATGAACTATAGTGTAATGTGACATAATATGGAAGAAAGTACACAATACTATCACACCCCCGTAATGCCTCAGGAAGTGCTTGATTTTCTTTCTGGCATTGAGGGGATAGAATCATCTATTGTGGTAGATTGTACAGTTGGTGAAGGTGGGCATTCGGAATTAATCCTTAAAACATGGGATGGATTGAAACTGTATGGATTTGAACGGGACAGGGAAATTTTGGCGATAGCTCATAAAAGGCTATCACCATATGGGAATAGGGTGGTGTTAATTAATGATAATTTTAAAAATCTCTGGCTCCATTGCAAGGGGATGGAAAATAGAGTAGCTGCGTTTTTATATGACTTTGGAATTTCTTCGTTCCATTTTGATGGCAGCAGTAGAGGATTTGCATTTAAAACACAGGAAAAGTTAGATATGCGCCTTGACGATTCAGTGACGCTTACTGCATATGATGTGGTGAATAATTTCAGTGAAAATGAATTGACGCAAATTTTTACCACATATGGCCAGGAACGCTGGTCGCGTCGTATTGCACGTAAGATTGTCCAGAAGCGAAGTGAAGAAGTTATTGAAACCACAGAGCAGTTGGCAAACATTGTGCTGCAGGCAATTCCAAAACAGTACAGGGTTAAACATATTCATCCTGCTACACGGGTTTTCCAGGCTTTACGGATTTTTATTAATGATGAACTGTCGGCAATTAATGAATCACTGAAACATACACTGGGATATGTAAAACCAGGCGGAAGAATTATTGCCATATCATTTCATTCACTTGAGGATCGCATCGTAAAGGAAAGATTCAGACGATGGGCCAAAGGGTGTAGCTGCGATAATGACGGGTTGTTGTGTCAGTGTCCAGCTAATCCTCTTGTTAGTGTGTTGACAAAAAAGCCACTGCAGCCTACAGAGTCCGAAACCAGACAAAATCCACGTTCGCGCAGTGCAAAATTACGGGTATGCCAGAAGGTATGATGAGCATGAATACATCAGAACAAAAAAGTATAGTGCAATACAGTACCATTGTTGTCATTCTTATATGTTTCATCATTGCATTCATTTATCAGAATATTGAATATATGCAGCTTAAGATGCACTATAATGCTATGATAAAAGCGTATCATACAATACTTGAAGAATATGAACGTGAAAAGTATCAGCTGAATAAGGCACTGTCAATGGAGCAGATAGAGATATTTGCAAAAGCTCATGGTCTGGAGCCCATGACTAAAGAAAGCCTGGTAATACTGAAAAGCAAACAAGGTACACATTAATGGATATACGAACATATAACTCGTTTGACTTATATACATTACTTAATGATACAGATGTCACAATTATAAAAGGTGATGAGGATATACGTATCAGCGCCATTGAATATGACTCGCGGAAGGTTGAAAAAGAGGGACTGTTTGTTGCTATTGAGGGAATGGAAACCGACGGCCATAAATTCATAAAAGATGCTGTTGAAAACAAAGCATCATGCATAGTATTGCAGGAAAATCGCCTGGATGAATTTGGCTTTTTACTTGAGCAACAGGATATTGCAGTAGCAACAGCAAAGGATACAAGAAGGGCACTGTCACAGATTTCAGCCAGGTTCTATGGTGAACCTTCGTTGCAGGCTGTTGTCATTGGTGTTACCGGTACCAATGGCAAAACTACCACCACATATATGCTTGAATCAATATTGTCAAGAGCGGGATTTACCTGTGGGGTTTTAGGTACTATTAACTATCGCTGGAAGGATAAAGTAATCAATGCTTCACATACAACACCAGAGTCAAAGGACCTGCAGGAGATAATGTCAATAATGGTTCTGGATGGTGTTGATTGTATAATAATGGAAGTTTCTTCCCATGCACTATCGCTGTTACGGGTTGACGACATACATTTTGATTGTGCCATATTCACCAATCTCACGCGCGACCATTTAGACTATCACATTACCTTCAATGACTATTTTATGGCAAAAGTGCGTTTGTTTGAAATTTTAAATAAAAGCCTTAAACAGAAAAAAGCAGCATTCATTAATGCTGATGATAATTATGGCAAACAGATATTAAACTGGCGCGAGCGCTATGGTTATCCACTTTTCTCGTTTGGTATCACCAACAATACTGATTATCATTGCATTGAATCTTCAATCCAGATTTCAATTAAAGGCACGCAATTTGCCACGGATTTACCATTTGCCAAACAATTTACCATGAAACTGGCAGGCCGATTCAATGTGTACAATGCATTGGGAGCAATTGGTGTTGCTGATTTTTTAAATGTGCCTGTTGGTAGAATAGTAACAGGGATATCAGTGCTATCCAGTGTTCCCGGCAGATTTGACACAATTCTGTCGCCTGAAGGTTTTGCAGTGGTTGTTGATTATGCACATACCAATGATGCACTGGAAAAGTTATTGCTTTCAGTACGTTCATTAAAACCTGAGCGCATTATAACGGTATTTGGCTGTGGTGGTAACAGGGATAAAACCAAACGACCATTAATGGGCAAAGTTAGCGAGGATTATTCTGACTGGGTTATTGTAACCAGTGATAATCCCAGAAAAGAAAATCCTGAAGCTATAATACGGGATATTACAACAGGAATGAAAACAAACCGTTATCAGGTAATTGTTAATCGTGAAGAAGCAATCAAACATGCAATATATATGGCAAAGCAGGATGATGTTATAGTCATAGCGGGCAAAGGCCATGAGGATTATCAGATTATTGGTACAAAGAAGTATCACTTTGATGACAGGGAAGTTGCCCGCAAATATATCAATGAGAGGCTTGGGAAGTGATAGTACGGTTTGAAACAACCTCACAAACCATTGCTGATGCCATTAATGCTATTCATCACGGCAGTGGTCAGCCTGTGCAGTATATTACTACAGATTCGCGGCTTATAGAAGATAAAAGCCTTTTTGTGCCAATAACTGGAAACACATTTGATGGGCATGATTTTATAGAAGATGTATGTAAAACTGGAAAATGCACCTCATTTTTAACGCATAAACAGGATAAAGTAAATATAGCAGATCGTTATAATACAAGCGCCATTTATTGCAATGACACATTGCAGGCGTATGCAGCAATAGCACGGTGGCACAGGAAAAAATTTAACATACCAGTTATTGGTGTTACCGGTACCAATGGCAAGACAACCACAAAAGAGATGATAGCACAGGTTCTTGCTGCAGAAGGCCAGTGCCTGAAAACCCAGAAAAATTATAATAATGAAATTGGCGTGCCATTTACCATACTGCATTTGCAGAATACACACAGCTATGCCGTTATTGAGATGGGTATGAATCATACTGGCGAGATATCACGTCTTTCACAGATTGCCATGCCAACCATAGCTGTAATCACCAACATAGGGGAGGGGCATCTTGAGTTTTTAGGATCAGTTGAAAATGTTGCACATGCAAAAGCTGAGATACTGGATGGTATGGCTGCAGGGAGCATATGCATACTGAATAATGACACAAAGCACGCTGAAATTGTAAAGAAGAAAGCACGTGAAAAAAATATAAACGTTATAACCTTTGGACTTACAGGTGATATAGCACCAGAGTCGTATACATTGTTTCAGGATAAAACAGTAGTGGAATATGATGGTGTTGAAATTACTGTGCCTGCGTATGGCTTTCATACTGTATATGCGGCGATAGCTACCATTGCAGTTGCCAGAATTATGGGGAAATCAGTTGTAAAAGTAAAAGAAGCTTTGTCTAATTTTAAACCTGTAGCAATGCGCAGTGATATTAAAAATGGCCGCTGTACTATCATTGATGACTGTTATAATGCAAACCCACTATCAATGGAGTATGCATTTATAAGTGCTTCAATGGTATTCCCTGATAAACGGAAGATTGCTGTATTATCCGATATGAAAGAGCTTGGAACTTATTCAAGGGATTTGCATTTTACAGTTGGAACCAGATTGAAGGCTTCAGGTTTTTCGCATGTTTTAGTATGGGGGAATGATGCACGGTATATTGCAGAAGGTGCTATAGCTGGTGGATTAGATAATTCACTGGTTAACGTGTTTGATTCCAAAGAAGAGCTTATTGCTTTCTTGCAGCAGTTTGTGAAGCACGATGATGTAGTGCTTGTGAAAGGTTCGCGTTCAATGAAGATGGAAGAAGTAGTAAACGCATTAGAACAGTGAGGTAACTATGTTTTATCACTTTATTTTGCCTTTACAGGAATATCTATCGTTTCTGCGATTGTTTCAATATATTACGTTTCGATCGGCGTATGCTGCATTGACATCGCTTTTAATAGTATTGATTTTTGGCGGGTTGGTTATACGGTGGCTGACGCATCTTCGCTTTAAAGAAGAAATCAGGACATTGGGGCCACAATCGCACCAGAAAAAAGCAGGAACACCCACAATGGGTGGCGTACTCATATTGGGTGCAGTGCTTATCTCCGCGCTTTTATGGGGCAATTTTAACAACCTGTATTTCATTTTACTTATTGTTATTACTGTTCTTTTAGGTGCAATTGGATTCATTGATGATTACATTAAATCAATATTAAAAAAAAAGGATGGCATTCCAGCACGGCTTAAATTTTTGTTGCAGTGTGTGTCCGGGCTTTTGATTGCACTGTGTATTTACTTTTTCCCATCAAATGCAAAAGAAGCAACAACTTTATATGTGCCTTTTATCAATAGAGCAATACTTGATTTGTCCTGGGTATGGATACTATTTGCCATGCTTGTTATTGTCGGTAGTTCCAATGCTGTAAATCTTACTGATGGACTTGATGGGCTTGCAATTGGGACAGTGACTATTGTTGTTAGTGTGCTGGCAGTAATGGCATATCTCACCGGCCATCAGCCTATTGCACAGTATTTGCGTATCCCCTATATACCTCAGGCAGCGGAATTGACAGTGTTTTTGTCAGCACTGGGTGGTGCGGGCTTAGGGTTTTTGTGGTTTAACTCAAATCCGGCATCAGTATTTATGGGCGATACGGGGTCACTGGCATTGGGCGGCATCATTGGGACTGTTGCCATTATGATTAAGAAGGAGTTTTTCCTTGTCATCGTTGGCGGCATCTTTGTCATTGAGGCACTATCAGTCATATTGCAGGTTGCTTCATATAAATTACGGAAAAAAAGGGTTTTTAAGATGGCACCAATCCATCACCACTTTGAACTTTCGGGTTGGCCTGAACAGAAGGTGGTGGTTCGTATGTGGATTATTGGTATTATACTGGCAATACTGGGTTTAAGTTCGCTGAAGATTTTATAATGGGCAGGCGATAGTTACCATGAACTATCGCCCATATTTGGTAGTCTTTATATTGTAAAGGATAGTTACTGTGGAGAAGAAAAAACACATACTTGTGGTTGGACTGGGTTACCGGACAGGTTTAGCCTCTGCCAACTTTCTTGTTGGTAAAGGTTTTGATGTGACAGTATGTGATAGAAAATCACATGATGAACTGATGCCTGTCATTCAAAAACTTGACCAGAGTGTGAAGGTGATAGCTGATAACCAGGATCCATCAATTTTAGATACTGGTTTTAACGAAATTGTATTAAGCCCGGGTGTTCCACAGAGTATACCATTAATACAGGAAGCAAAGGGTAAAGGTATACCGGTGATATCAGAAATTGAGCTTGCTTACCGGTATTGCACATCGCGTATTGTGGGTATTACGGGGACAGATGGCAAGTCAACGACAACCATGCTGACTGCACATTGCCTGAAAGCTTCTGGCTTTGATGCACATCCATGTGGCAATATTGGCATTCCCTATGTGTCGATAGTTGATACATTGAAAAAAGATTCAGTTGCAGTGATAGAGCTTTCCTCATTTCAACTGGAAACTATTGATACATTTAAACCAGATGTTGCAATCCTAACCAACCTTACGCCTGACCATTTAGACCGGTATAATTCGCTTGAAGAGTATTTTGCTGCAAAGATGAATATTGCAAAAAATCAGGATACCAATGATTATTTTATTGTAAACAGTGATGATGAATTTATAGCAACACATCTGCCTTCATTGAAAGCAACAAAGTTTACTTTTTCACTGCAAAAAGATGCTGACTGTTATTTTAAAGAAGGTGGAATATATTGTACACTGAATGGCAGGCAGCAATTAATTGCACAGGCTAGCAGGCTTAAAATACTGGGGCTGCACAATGTGCAGAATGCAATGGCGGCAATATTGGCTACACTATCCCTTGCAAAAAAAATTGGCCGTGACGTTAATCTTAAGACACTTGAAGATGCGCTGTACACTTTTGAAGGCTTACCTCACCGGGTACAGATGATAGGTAGCTTCCAAGGAAGAGCGTTTATAAATGATTCAAAGGCAACAACGGTTGGTGCTGTTATCATGGCATTAAAAAGTATTCCCGGTGATGTGATACTCATTATAGGTGGCAGGGCAAAAGGTGATGATTATTCACGACTGAAAAATTATTTAAAAGGCAAAGTTAAGGCACTGGTTCTCATAGGTGAAACGAAGGATGAGTTTGCACAACTTTTTAACGATATTCCCCATGTAAAAGCGCATTCCATGGAAGATGCTGTTGTTAAGGCAATCAAGGTAAGTGGAGAAGGCGATACTATACTTCTATCACCTGCTTGTGCTTCGTTTGATATGTATAAAAATTATGAAGAACGGGGGAATGATTTTATTGAAATCTTTAAAAGACTTAAGCAGGGGCAATTGCGGTGGATGTAAAGGCAGT